>NZ_JAINEZ010000006.1:0-119213 GCF_019873065.1 Sphingobium sp. PNB | reverse complement strand
GCTTAGACACCCAGTTCCTAATTCAGATCAGAGGCTTACGCCACTCCCGCCAACCCTTCAGGACACTTTTGGTGAATAAGGCGGGCTAGGCGACCCTCGTAATTCTTAGCCTATATTCAGCACGAGTGCTCCGTCACCCTCATCGATATGGACGGTCGATCCGTCGCGGATCTCGCCCTGGAGGATCAAGTCGGCGAGCGGATCCTGGAGAAAGCGTTGCACCGCGCGTTTCAATGGCCGCGCGCCGTAGACCGGATCATAGCCGGCGCGGCCGAGCCAGGCGCGGGCCGCATCGGTGAGGTCGAGCGTGATCTTGCGGTCCTGGAGCAGCTTGCCGACGCGGGCGACCTGAATATCGACGATGGGCGCCATATGGTCGGCGCCGAGCCTGTGGAACAGAATGATCTCGTCGAGGCGGTTGAGGAATTCCGGTCGGAAATGGCCGCGGACGATTTCCATCACCTGGTCCTCGACCTTCTCGACCGATTCGTCGTCGGCGAGGCCAGCAATATACTGGCTGCCCAGATTGCTGGTCAGCACGATGATGGTGTTGGTGAAGTCGACCGTGCGGCCCTGGCCGTCGGTCAGCCGCCCGTCGTCGAGCACCTGCAGGAGAATGTTGAACACGTCGCCATGCGCCTTCTCGACCTCGTCGAAGAGGACGACTTGATAGGGGCGGCGGCGAACCGCTTCGGTCAGCACGCCGCCCTCTTCATAGCCGACGTAGCCCGGAGGGGCGCCGATCAGCCTGGCGACCGAGTGTTTCTCCATGAACTCGCTCATATCGATGCGAACCATCGCGTTGTCGTCGTCGAACAGGAAGCCGGCGAGCGCCTTGGTGAGCTCGGTCTTGCCGACGCCTGTGGGCCCTAGGAACAGGAATGAGCCCAGGGGCCGATTGGGGTCCTGCAGACCGGCACGCGCGCGGCGCACGGCGGTCGACACGGCGCGGACCGCATCGGCCTGGCCGATGACGCGCTTGCCGATCGTCTCTTCCATGGCGAGCAGCTTCTCGCGCTCGCCGGTCATCATCCGCTCGACCGGAATGCCGGTCCAGCGCGCGACGACGCCGGCGATGTCCTCCGCTGTCACCTCCTCGCGCAGCATCGCGCCTTCGGCTGCGCCCGCCGCGTCGGCCAGCTGCTTTTCGAGCGTGGGAATGGTGCCGTATTGCAGTTCGCCTGCCTTGGCGAGGTCGCCCGAGCGCTGCGCCTGGTCGAGCTCGATGCGTGCAGCGTCGAGCTGTTCCTTGATACGGCTCTCACCCGCGATCTTTTCTTTCTCGGCCTGCCAGCGCGAGGTGAGTTCAGCCGATTGCTGCTCGAGATTGGCGAGATCCTGCTCCAGCGTCTCCAGTCTGTCCTTCGACGCCTTGTCGGTCTCCTTTTTCAGCGCCTCCCGCTCGATCTTGAGCTGGATGATGCGCCGATCGAGATTCTCGATCTCCTCGGGCTTGGATTCGACTTCCATACGCAGGCGCGAGGCCGCCTCATCCATGAGGTCGATCGCCTTGTCCGGCAGGAAGCGTTCGGTGATGTAGCGGTGGGACAAGGTCGCCGCCGAGACCAGCGCGCTATCGGTGATGCGCACGCCATGGTGCAGCTCATATTTTTCCTTCAGGCCGCGCAGGATCGAGATGGTATCTTCGACCGTGGGCTCACCGACGAAGACGGGCTGGAAGCGCCGCTGGAGGGCTGGATCCTTCTCGACATGCTTGCGATATTCATCGAGCGTGGTCGCGCCGATGCAATGGAGTTCGCCGCGCGCGAGCGCGGGCTTGAGCAGGTTGGATGCGTCCATCGCGCCTTCGCCCTTGCCGGCGCCGATTAGCGTATGCATCTCGTCGATGAACAGGACGATATGGCCCTCGGCGGCCTTCACCTCATCGAGCACACCCTTCAGCCGCTCCTCGAACTCGCCGCGATATTTGGCCCCGGCGATCAGGCTGCCCATGTCGAGCGCCATCAGCGCGCGGTCCTTGAGCGTATCGGGCACGTCGCCATTGGCGATGCGCAGGGCGAGCCCTTCGGCGATCGCGGTCTTGCCGACGCCGGGTTCGCCGATGAGGACGGGATTGTTCTTCGTGCGCCTGGCAAGGATCTGGATGGTGCGACGGATCTCCTCATCGCGGCCGATGACCGGATCGAGTTCGCCTTCGCGGGCCGCTTCGGTGAGGTCGCGTGCGAACTTCTTGAGCGCGTCGTAGCGATCCTCGGCCGAGGCCGTGTCCGCAGTCTTTCCCTTGCGCAGCGCGCTGATCGCCGCATTCAGCGCTTCTGCCTTCAAGCCCGCTGAGGCCAGGGACTTGCCGGCCGCGGTGTTTGAGGCCAGCGCTAGCGCAAGAAGCAGCCGCTCGACGGTGACATAGCTGTCGCCCGCCTTCTGCGCGACCTGCTCGGCCTGATCGAGCACCCGCATAGCATCATTATCGAGGCTCGGGGCCGATTGCGCGCCGCTGCCTGAAACCGATGGCACCTTGGCGAGCGCGGCGTCGGTCTGCCGCGTCGCCACGGCGGGATCGCCGCCTGCCGCGCGGATGAGGCCGCTTGCCATGCCCTGCTCATCCTCGAGCAAAGCTTTCAGAAGATGTTCCGGGCTTATCCGCTGATGGCTCATGCGGATCGCGACGGTTTGCGCGCTCTGGAGGAAGCCCTTGGCGCGATCGGTGAATTTTTCGAGATTCATTGATTCCTCGTTTTTCCGTTTGGCGTGAGTACCGATCGCGTCTCACCCCATTGTCGGTTCGACGTCGCACGTGATGGCCAAGGGTTATCGAACCGATTCCAACACGGCCGATGAAGGCCCTATCGATTGGTTCGGCAAAGTCGGAGATTTCTTGGCATAGCGTGTTCCCCCTCTCTCGTTCGCTCAGAATTCTTGGCGCTTATCTTTCAAGCCGAAGCCCAGAAATATACGGGATGTTCCGATGGGCGCGGAATTCAGCCAAGTCCGGACCGGCGATGTTCATGGCTATCTGCCGATCGACTGCCGCCGGACATGGCTGGAGAGAAGAGCGCTTGTGCTGCCCACCTCTGGCGAAATGGCTGCGACATGGCCGTGCCTCCTTTCTATGTCGCTCCTTTCCCAATGATGCGGCCGCGCCGCAGGTGAAACCGGCCCGGCCCGGCCCGGCCCGATCTGATCGTCGTTCCGATTATGGCGACTCGCAGCATCGCCCGGGGGACGGGGGGCAAATCCAGCGTCCGGCTGGCGGGAATAGAACAGCCATAAGGCGCCAGACCCGGCGTTCTGGCCCAATTGCGGGCCTCACGCTATCGATCGTGACGTCAGGTCGTTCGCGGCATCGCGCTTGGCGGTCTCGGACTTGCGCTCAGAATATCGATCGACAAGCTGCTCGGCATGGCCGCGGGTCAGAATGGTGAACCGGATCAACTCTTCCATCACGTCGACAATGCGGTCGTAGTAGCTGGAGGGTCTCAACCGGCCTGCCTCATCGAACTCCTTGAATGCCATTGCGATGCTCGACTGGTTCGGGATCGTGAACATCCTCATCCAGCGGCCGAGCAGACGCAGCGTGTTGACCGCGTTGAAAGACTGCGAGCCGCCTGAGACCTGCATCACCGCGAGCGTCCTTCCCTGGGTCGGGCGCATACCGCCAAACTCCAGCGGCAGATGGTCGATCTGCGCCTTCATGATGCCAGTGATCTGGCCATGACGCTCGGGACTGCACCACACCATGCCCTCGGACCAGAGCGCGTGCTGACGAAGTTCATGGACCGCCGGATGGTCGTCCCCCCTGATCTGATCCGGCAGCGGCAGGTCGCTCGGATCGAAGATCCGCACCTCGGCGCCGAACAGGATCAGCAGGCGCGCCGCCTCCTCGACCGCGAGTCGACTGAATGATCGCTCCCGCAGGGATCCGTAAAGCAGCAAGATGCGGGGCGGATGTTCGAGCGAACCGAGGCCGACGGCGGGACTAGGTCTAACGAGCGACCGATCGAGCGCCGGCAGGTCATCAGGGTCGGCAAGGGAACGAAGGCGCGACATCATGCTACCCGACGCTCATACCAAGGGCGTGTCCCCTTCACGATTCTGACCACGGACAGCATGACCGGAACTTCGACCAGCACACCGACGACGGTAGCAAGCGCTGCGCCGGAGTTGAGACCGAACAGACTGATCGCGGCAGCGACCGCCAGCTCGAAGAAGTTGGACGCGCCGATCAATGCGGCGGGGGCGGCAACGCACCATGCCACGCCGAACCGACGGCTCAGCCAATAGGCGAGCCCTGCGTTGAAATAGACCTGGATGAGAATCGGCACGGCGATCAGCGCGATCACCAGCGGATGGGCTATGATCGCCTGCCCTTGGAATCCGAACAGCAGCACCAGAGTCGTCAGCAACGCGACCAAAGATACTGGGCCAAGACGGCTGAGCAGCCGGTCAAGCGCGGGCTGTCCGCCCGACGAAAGCACGGCACCCCGAATGACCTGCCCGACGATCACCGGCACGACGATGTAGAGTAGGACCGAGATCAGCAGCGTGTCCCAGGGTACGGTGATCGATGCGACGCCGAGGAGAAGGCCGACCAGCGGGGCGAACGCGAACACCATGATGATGTCGTTGAGCGCGACCTGGCTCAGCGTGTAGGTCGGGTCACCATCGCAGAGATTGGACCAGACGAACACCATCGCCGTGCAGGGCGCTGCGGCAAGCAGGATCAGTCCGGCGATATAGGAGCTGATCTCAGCCTCCGGCAACAGCGGCCGAAACAGCCAGCCCAGGAACAGGGTGCCGAGCAGCGCCATCGAGAAGGGCTTTACCGCCCAGTTGATGAACAGCGTTATGCCGACACCCTTCCAATGCTGCCTGACCGAACCAAGCGCGCCAAGATCGATCTTGAGCAGCATCGGGACGATCATCAGCCAGATCAGAACCGCAACGATGAGGTTGACCCGCGCAACCTCGGTCGACGCAATCACGCCGAACAGGCCGGGCAGTGCATAGCCGAGTGCGATGCCGACGATGATGCAAAGCGCTACCCAGACGCTGAGATAGCGTTCGAATGTGCTGATCGCCGGCCTGGCCGGCGCCAACGTTCCAGCAGTGGTGGCGTTCATGATGCGACCCGCTGGCCGCGGTCATCGACAATGCGTTCGCCATCTTCCTTCGCGAAGGCGCCACGCTGATCGCTCGGCAGCAGATCGAGCACCTCCTCGGAAGGGCGGCAGAGCTTGACGCCGAGCGGTGACACTACGATCGGGCGGTTGATCAAGATTGGATGCGCCATCATCGCATCGACAAGCTGCCCATCACTCAGCGACGGGTTATCGAGCCCCAACTCAGCGAAAGGCGTGCCCTTCTCGCGCAGCAAAGAGCGCGTGGTAATACCCATGCGCTCGATCAGCCACATAAGCATCGACCGCGACGGAGGAGTCTTCAGATAGTCGATCACATGCGGTTCGATTCCAGCATTGCGGATCATCGCCAGCGTGTTGCGGGAGGTGCCGCAATCGGGATTGTGGTAGATTATGATATCGACCGGCATCAGGCTGCGTCCCCGCGACGGCTGCTCGCGCCTTCGCCATGCCCGATCTCACGGACACGGGCCCGCAAAGCCATGGCGTCGACCCTATCGAAGGGCAACGCCGCGAAGAGCTTGATGCGGTTCTCAAGATAGCGCAGCGCTGTCACGAACGCGCGCTCCCGCTCGATCTGCGAACCCTGGACGTGGCTTGGATCCTCGATCCCCCAATGGGCGGTGACAGGATGACCCGGCCAGATCGGGCAGACCTCGCCCGCCGCGTCGTCGCAGACGGTGAACACGAAATCCATCACGGGCGCGCCAGGCACGGCGAACTCGTCCCAGCTCTTCGAACGGAGACCTTCTGTAGGATATTCAATCCGCTCGAGCAGAGCGAGCGCGTCAGGGTTGATCGCGCCCTTGGGGTAGCTCCCGGCCGAAAAGGCACGGAAGCGACCGCCGCCCAGCTTGGTGAGGGCGCTCTCCGCAAGAATCGAGCGGGCCGAGTTACCGGTGCACAGGAAGAGGACGTTGAAGATGCGGTCGGACATGGCTGACTCCATCAGCAGCAGGGGGCGAGTTCGGCGATCAATGGCGCGCACAGCGCCGCGTTGCCGCCACAGCAATCCTTCACGAGAAACAGGGTCAGCGTCTTCAACTGGTCCAGCTCGGCGCGATAGTTGATGACCCGGCTGCGCCGCTCGGAACGGATCAATCCGGCTCGTGAGAGCGTGGCCAGGTGAACCGACATGGTATTCTGGGGAACAGCCAATGCCTTGGCGATCTCGCCGGCAGCGAGCCCGTCGGGCTCATGCCGGACCAGAAGCCGGAAGGCGTCAAGGCGGGTGCCCTGCGCGAGAGCGCCTAAAGTGGCGATGGCTGAATCATTATCCATATATCTATATTAACGGATATATGGATAATGATCAACGACGACATTCACAGCGATTTACATGCTTTTCCAACATCCCCAGCCGGATCGCGGCCCAGCCGGGAGAGCCGCTCGGGTCGCTCAAGCGGCGCGAATCTCTTCAGCAGCGGCCTTCCCGACGGTACGGTCGTCCGCAACCGTCGGGAAGGAGACCTTCTTTAGGATCGGTCGCCGCGACGTCCAGCCTCTTGAGGACGCGTTCCCGGCGCCTCAGAGCGCCGGACGGCAGCCTCTTGCCTGGTGGATGCCGCGCAGGAAGCCCCGTCGCGCAAAACCCGCATCGATCGCGGTGTTGAGGCGACGCTGCGCCGGCGCCGCGCCGGTCGCCTCCCGCACCAGTCCCCGGAAGGGAATGAGCGAGTTCACCACCATCTGGCCGCCGGCCTCCGCAAATTTTCCGGCGCTGTTCTCTTGCTGTTTCGCTCCGACAATGAAGTCCGGTCCAAGCACCGCGCTCAGTTCGGTCACCGCACGGGCCAGTTCGGTGCAGGCTCTAAGGCCGTCGAGGCTGTAGGGGTTCTCGCTCGCTCTTTCCAACACCGGCGGAATATTGGTCGCGGCCACACCGACGTCGCGAACCGGCTGGGTCACGATCTCGCCTGCCCTCCTGCCCGTCTGGTCTACCTTGCGTTCCGGCTGCGCGACGGGTGGCGCGGCTGCGCCGGTCTTGGGCGGCGGGCTATGGGGAATGCAGCCGGCCAGCAGAAGCGAAGCGATCAGCAGGGCGCAGAGCGGAACCCCGGCGGCTGCCGTCGACTTGCGTGGGCTGTAAGTGGGCAAGACCGTCATATCCGAAAGATAGGGTTTTAGATGCGTCAGGCAGGTCCCTCTGTAAGGAATTCCCCTAAGTCCCAAGCGATGGGAGATTTCTGCCCACGATGAGGACCGGGCCATCGGTCCTTGCCAGAACCACTTCGTGCAGGACGTCATGTGGCGTTGGACGCAGCCCTCGGCATCGCCTTCCTGCCGCGGCTGGCCACCGGCTTTGCTGCATCGGGATCATCGGCTATTCCAAGTTCCTCCTATATGTGCGGTACGGTTGACCAGATCGTTGGGCATGCTGCCGGTCCCCAAGCGCTTCCACCGCGGCAAGGAACCTTCCGCGTCGGCACCTGGGCTTCTGGCGGAAGGACGACCGCTGCGACAAGATTGTCGCTTCGCTTCCAGTGGAAGAACTATGAGGGACGGTGATCGCCGGGACCTACGTATGTATACGAATTCGTCCGGTTAAGAGCATGAGGCAGGCTCGGATCAGCCACAGATTTTCATATTGCTCGTGCAGAGTCGGCTCAAGCCGAGCGAAAGGCACGGCTCGATTTGCCATGGCGGCAGGAAAATACGGGAACGATCATGCGCGGCAGCTTCTTCTGGGGAATGGTGGTCGGAGCGGGTGGCGCCCTGGTGGCGTCGATCCCGTGGGAAACGACGAGGCCTGCGGCCAAACGGGCGCTGCGGGCCGGTCTTGCCGGCTATGCAGCAGGTCGCGGCGCGGCCGCGCGTTTCGCTGAAGATGTCGAGGATCTGGTCGCCGAGGTCGCCCATGAGATGAAGCAAACACCGGCGCCAGAGGCCGCTTCCGCAACCGCGGCCACGCAAGGAGCAGCCAGCCAGGAGAAGGACGCCGTCGATGGATCGCAGTCCAAAAGCTGAAACGACGCGAGGTCATCTCAAGCACCGTATGCCCGGACGCGTCCGGATCGTGCTCGATCGTCCCCTGCCCCACCTCGAGCGGCTTGAGTCGCTTGCTACGGCATTGGCCGCGATTCCGGGCATAGACTCCGCCGAGATCAGGCCGACAAGCGGCAGCATCGTTATCAGACACCGAGGCGATTTTGATGAGTTGCGGGAGTCGATCGCCAGAGAAGGCATCCAGTTTGCTTCGTCCATCACGCATCTTCAGCCGATCGATCCGATGGGTGCCGCCGCACGGCAGCTTGGTACGGTCGACGGAGCGATAGCGCGCCTGACGGACGGCCGTGCGGATCTGTGGAGCCTGGCTTTCGCGGGGCTTGTGGCCGGGGGTGTGATCCAGCTCGCAAGAGGCAGGGTTGCCGGACCGGCGCTGACCCTCCTCGGTCAGGCCGCCACCCTGACGATGGCCCGGCCACTGCGAACGTTCATTCGCTGAGTCCGTCGCAGTTCGCCGATGCCGAAAGAGGTCGCCGCCAGCCCGGCGGAGAGCGCCAAGTCGCCCGGACCGGGCACACCCAGCCCGAGCAGCGTTCGCAGTGGCCGGATCAGGAAAGGCGCGGCAAGCAGTCCGCAAGCCGCTGCCAATGCGCCGCCAAGCCGTGTCTCCGATACCACTCGACCTGCGACCGATCCGGGCGTCCGGTCACGCAGCCCCCAGGCGTGGGCAAACTGCGCCAGCGACAATGTTATGAAGGTCGCCGCGCGTGCCTGTGGTCCGGCGCCCTTGCGCGCCAACAGGATGAGATGGGCGGTCAACGCCGACGCAGCGAGGTGTGCGCCGTCGAATCCAAGATCCCGAAGCTCGTCGTGGCCGAACAGCGGCGCATCCGCAGTGCGCGGGGGGCGTGTCATCACGTCGCCTCGCGGCTCGGCCATCGCCAGCCCCAGACCTGGCATGATGTCCGTCACCAGATTGAGCCAGAACAACTCCATCGGCGTTTCGAGCCCGCCCCGACCATGCAGGGTTTCGCCGAGCATGAGGAGCACCTCCGACAGGTTCGTCGACAGGAAATAGCGGGTGGCCGCGCCGATGCTGTCATCGGTCGCGCGCCCGCGGGCGATCGCCCGTGCCAACGCCCGTAAATCATCGTCGGCGATCACGATGTCCGCCACCTCGCGCGCGACATCGGTTCCCTGCCTTCCCATGGCGACGCCTACCGCAGCAGCCCTGAGCGCGGGACCGTCGTTGACGCCATCCCCGATCATCGCCACGCGCCGGCCCGCGCCCTGAAGCGCGCGGACGATGCGCAGCTTGTCACCAGGGCTGATACGGGCGAAGACCGACGTCCGGAGCGCCAAAGCGCCAAGCGCCTGATCGTCGAGATCCGCAAGGTTCGCGCCGTCCACGACGGGGATGATGCCGGTCCGTGACACGGCGACCGCTTCGGCGACCGAAAGCGCGGTGGCCGGCTGGTCTCCGGTGATAATGATCGTTCGAATGCCGGCGCGGTGAAAGATCTCGACCGCTTCCTGCGCCTCCGCGCGGACAGGGTCAGCGAGCGCCACGAGGCCCAGCCAGACGAGGTCGTCCGGCAATCCGTCGCGAAGATCACCTTCCTTCCTCGCAACGCCGAGCACCCGCAAGCCTTCCCGGGCGAGCGTCTCATTGGTGGCAAGGATCCGGCGACGCCGTTCCTCGTCGAGCGGCCGAAGCCCATCCTCCGTCAGTTCGTGGGCGGCAAGCGCGAGCAATTCGTCCGGCGCGCCCTTGACCGCGACATAATCCGCGCCGTTGCGGCGATGCGCTGTCGCCATCCATCGATGCGCCTGATCCCGGCTCTGGAGGCCCACTATCGGCGACTGTTGTTGGACGGCATCGGGGTCGATGCCGGTGTCACTGCAAAAGCGAAGAAGCGCCAGTTCGGTGGAGGATCCCGTCTGCAATGCCAGATTTGCCTCATTGCACAGCGCCACGGCTTCGGCGATGGCCCGCAGCAGGTGTGGGGCCAGGCCATCGCTATGCCCGTCCGCCGAAGTCCGCCGAACCTCTTCTCCGATGGCGACCCCCACGACCGCCATCCTGTTCTCGGTCAGGGTGCCGGTCTTGTCGAGGCAGATGGTGTCGATGGTGCCAAGGGCCTCGACCGCTGGCAGCGCCCGAACAAAAGCCTGCTCGCGCTCCATCGCCCTTGCACCCAGCGCAAGCGTTGTGGTCGCGATGGCTGGAAGACCCTCGGGAATGGCAGCGACCGCCAGTGCGACCGCGCTTCGCGCCATGGCCAGCAGCGGCTCGCCGCGCAGCAGCCCGACCAGGAATACGACGCTCGACGCGCCGACGCAGAGCAATGCGAGACGGCCGCTGAGGGAAGAGAGTTCCTCCTCGATGACGGGTCGGGGCGGACGCGCCAGATCGATCAAGGCGCGGGTTCGTGCGGCCTCCGTGCCGCTGCCCGTCTGAAAGACGACGGCGCGCCCGTCTCCACCGCTGACGATCGTTCCATCGTGGACGATATTGTGCCGGTCGGCGACTCCAGCCGGCACCTGGTCCAGCACCTTGGCGTGCTTTCGAACTGGCAGGCTCTCGCCCGTCAGCGTCGATTCATCCACCGTCAGATCCCGGCATTCGAGAATTCGGGCATCGGCGGGCACGAACTGGCCCGGCGCGAGGACGAGGATATCGCCGGGCACGATCGTCGCGGCGAGCACCGTAAGGCGATTGCCGTCACGCTGGACCTCCGCCATATGCTCCGTCGGCCGCGACAGGCGGCGGATAAGGCGCTCCGTGGCATTTTCCGAAGAGAAGCCGATGGCGGCGTTGGCGAGTACGACGCCGATCGTCAAAGCGGCGTCCAGCAGGCCACCGGTAGCGAAGGAAAGAACCGCCGATCCGAACAGCAGCGCCACCGGCAAGCCCGTGAACTGCGCCGCGACCATATCCCGCTGCGAGCGGCCGAGCGGCGGCGGAGTCTGGTTCGGCCCGTAGACGGCGAGCCGGCGGCGCGCCTCGTTCGCAGAAAGACCGTCCGCCCCGCTACGCAACAGCTCGAGGATATCCTCACCCCGCGAACGGAAAATGGCGTCACTCTCCAGTGGCGGTTCGTCCAAAAGCCTCGGTCGCCGCGGACCGGAGCGGGAAAGCCGGTCATCTGGCTCGGCGGCCGCCTCGATCGGCGCTGATTCCTCCAACCAGGAGACGATGGCGGCAATGGTCACTGCGGGATCATGTTCGACAAGCATGCTGCCCAAGAAGGCATTGCCCTCCCCTACACGGCAACCGCGAGCCACCAATCTGCTTCGGAAACGCCGTAACGCGTCATCGGCAGGCCATGGAGAAAACCGCAATCGCGTCCGACCCGGAATGTGATGATGTATCGAAATCGCCACTGGTATTCGCGATCCTTTCACTCTTCCGGACGCTGCCCGGGAAGCATGACCAATCATATGTCCGCAGGCGTTACATCATCGAGAGACCGCAGCAGATTGGTATGTTCCCTCAACGTCGTCGCTTTGCGAGCCAGAGTTCACTGGTCCGCAGCCCCCGGCACCGCGCGGGCAGAGTAGCGCGAGCAGATCGCCGCAGTTACATCCCCGGGGACGTGACCGCGGCACAAATTCCGACACAAGCGCGATGGTCGCGGGCCATAACGAACAGAGCGCCTGGCGCCTCTCCGAAGTGGTGCGCGGGACTGATGACGCCCCATCCGGGGCTTTACGTAACGCGTCGCGTAGGTGGACCCGCTATCGGAAGCGATGCAAAATCTCCTCTCCGAACGGAACGACATGACATACCGGAACACTGTTTCGGATTCAGGACAGCCGAAGATCCTGCTTGCAGAGGACGATCCTGCCGTCAGGCGATCGCTCCAGCTGGTCTTGCAGGCGCGGGGCTATGACGTCAGGGCGCACGCGAGCGGAAAGACGCTGCTCGACGATCCGTTTTGCACGAGCGCTGCCTGCCTGGTGGCGGACTATCGGCTCGACGAACTCGACGGCTTCGAGATTTTGTCGCGCCTGCGTTCGCGGGATTGGAATGGACCCGCCATACTGATTACCGCCTACTCTACCCCAGACCTTCAGGAGCGAGCTACCAGCCTCGGCTTTGGGGCGGTGATCGAGAAGCCGTTTCGCGAAGGAGCCGTCGGTGACACTATCGACCGTCTCTTGCATGCGCACTGTCAGTCAGGCGGAGCGCGTCACGATGGCCAGTGAAGGGGAGCCGATCACCAACCGCCTTTTGCTTGCGCTGCCTTCGGCAACGCTCGCAAGGCTGACACCCGAGATGGAGCTCATTCGGACGGAGTCGGGGGCCGTCATCGATCATGTTAACGGATTGATCCAGCATCTCTATTTCGTAAACCGGGGCATCATCTCGATGGTCAAGGTGATGCGCGACGGCCGCTCCGTCGAAGTGGGCGCGATCGGCCTTGAGGGCATCACCGATTCCAATGCGCTGTTCGGCGTCGATGTGGCGATCACCGAGACGATGGTGCAGGTGCCGGGCAGCGCGCTCAAGATCAGCCGAACTTTCCTTTCGCGCGAGCTCGAGCGGGATCGCGACCTGAGGCGGATGATGGAGCGGTACTGGCGCTTCGCCTTTGGCCAGCTCGCGCAGACTGCGGCGTGTAACCGACTGCATACGCTCGAGGAGCGCTGCTGTCGTTGGCTGCTGACGAGCCATGACAGCGCGCTTGCCGACAGCTTTCCGCTCACCCACGAATTCCTCGCTACGATGCTTGGAACAACCCGCTCCAGCGTCTCGCTGACCGCCAAGGTGCTCCATCGGGCGGGATACATCGATTATGTGCGCGGGATCATTACGATCATCGACCGGGCGGGTCTCGAGGAGACCTCGTGCGAATGCTACGCCGAGACCACCGCAGAGATGAATCGATTGTTCGGCCCGGAAACGCAGCGCGGCGGCTGATTTTTCGGGAAAGGTTCGGAAACGCTACTGCTATGTTCGACATCGAACAGACGCGCGGGCGAACGGTCATCACTCTGTGCACTCCGACACGCTGAGTCGATAGGATAGCCGCCAGCGGCGCTCCACTCATCCGTAGGCAGGTCGCTAGCGGGAGCGTTAAATGGCGCGTGAGGGCGGGAGCGGTCGGAGCGACTTCGAGAAGCGATCCTGGGCGCACAACCAGAATATCCTGCGCTTCCAGGCGCTTCTCCACAATGCCGCCCATCGCGACAGGCATGATGAAATCCGCAAACTTCTTCACGATGAGGAAGAGAAGCTGCGGTCGCTTGAGAACGATAGGTGACTGCAAAAGGGGCAGCGCGCAATGCCCAACGTCTTGGAAGAAAGCAGCCCAGAGCCTGACGATGTTCGTCGCTTCGATGCGGTCCATTTCGGCGTCAATGGAGATTTTCCGGAAACGGTCGCGATCCAGGCTGAGCGACGTTCTGGATGCGGATCGGGCGGGAAGCATGACGGCCCGCTGGCGCCATGATGATGAGCTCCGACTTTGCGTCCCTTTCGATCAGGCTCGACCACGAATGACTGACCAAAGCTATTCTGCCCGATCATGCTCGAACCCTCGTTCAAGCAGCTTCAAACGATCAACGATGGAAAAGAAGAAGGCGGTGGACCAGCCGATCAGAATAATCCCGCTGGCGCCCTCGATCGCGCCCAGGATGCGACTGCCCGGAGGTAGAACCAGATCTCCGTAGCCTATTGTCACATAGGTCGAGGTGGAGAAGTAAAGCGCCTGCTCGAAATCAGGAAAAGCGTTGAGCCACCGGTATACGCCCGCCCAGATCCAGATCTCGACCGAATGCAGTGCAAAGAGGCCGAACGCCGCTAAAAGAATCGCCGCTGTGTTGAACATCGCCGCCAGCATTCGGCTCGATGCGTGACGGTGTCGGCGCAGAATTGCAAGCAAGGCCCCAAGCCCCACGAGGTGCACCAGCACCGTCAGGGCGACGACCGCTGTTGCGATACCCAGCTGCGTGGACAATGTCATGGCGGCCAGATTGGCATGGACGGCCCGTCCCGCCCACGACAATCCATTCGATAGAGGCACTTTGGTCGGCGTAAGCCGGGCTTGCACCGGCATCCGTTTCTACGCCAGCGATGAGAGCCGGAACTATCGGTCATCGCCAGAACCGCTTCGTGTCGATCAGCGCGTCATGCGCAACCGCCGCAGCCTTCAACAGCGCCTTCTTTCGGGCGTTGACCAACAACGTCGGCGCATCGGGCTCATCAGCCAATCCAAGCTTTTCCAGCAGGCTTGGCGCCGTCGCCAGGTCGTTGAGCAGACCGAGCTGGTCCTGAAGCTCTTCCAGCGCCACGAGGAATCGCTCGTACCGCCGCCTCTCGTGCTTGCGCTCGAACAAGGTGGCGAAGAACTCGGCCCCATAGCGCAATTTCTTGACGTTCTTGCGGACCCGGTGCCGGGCGGCATCGGCCGCATGAGCGAGATCACCTCCCCCCTTCTTCACTTTGCGGCGAAAACGGCCGAGCGCGGCGACTGCGAATTCTCGCGCCGGCTGATGGCGATCCGCCTCGGTGGCGGACACATGTAGCCAGTCGCCGTTCACAGTCCACTCCGCAAGATCGAGCATCAGCTTCCGCGCGCGCGATGACGCCAATGCATCCGCGACCTCGCCATAGGCCGCTTGGCGCGCCGCCTCGATGCGATCGTATAGTGGACCCGATCGGGCGCGTTCGAGCAACACATCAAGGTTGCGGGCGTCGCCAAGCTTCGAAGCGACCCACCGCAGCTCCTCGCCCAGCTTCACTTTCATGTCTCCGCCGATCAGCGGCTTGAAGATTGAGAAGCTTGATCGCAGGCGGCGCAACGCCACGCGTGCCTGGTGCAGGGCCTCGGTGTCCCGGCGGGCCAGCAGCAGCGTCTCGTTCAACCGGAACTGCCGCACGCAGCTCTGGACGATATGCTGGAACGCCTGGGCTGCCGTCATGTCGCTGGTTAGCGCTATCGGCTCGGCCTTGACCATCGTCGTGACCGGTCCGGTGAGCCGGTAGCCCCGCTCGGCCTTGGTCTGTACACTGAGCCGGACGGGCGCGACCGCATCGATGCGCCGGGCAAGCGTGAACAATGCGGCCGGATCGCCGGCCTTCAACTCCAGCTCGATCTCGCAGATCGGCGATGTTCGGTCCCCCGCCGCCGCCTCGCCGCGGTCCAGAACCACTTCGATCGTCGCGCCCTCCTGCCTTAGTATCCACGTGCGCCGCGCGATCCGCACCTCGAAGACCGAACCGACGCTATCGACCGCGCCGCCGATCATGGCCCGGACCGGCGTCGTATCATCGAGGATGGGCTTGTCGTCCTTGACGGCGCGTTCCCATTCGGAGCGCACGAACAGGCCCGCGGCACTGGCGCCATCCGCCTTCACGGTCTGCGTGCGCTTCCTGCCCGAACGGCGGATGCGAAGCGAAAGCCCCTTCTTCGCCAGAGCATGATCCGGGGTGTCGAAATAGACCGACCCTTGCTCGATCTTTTCAGGATTGGCCGGCAGCAAAGCGGAAGCTTCGAACGCATCGGCGGCGTCCGGCGTCAGTTCGAGCTTCAGTTCGATTTCGTCCGCCATGCATGCCTTCTCTCACCGTTTCGTGATGTCATCTAGGAGCCGTCTGAACGCCAAGCCGCCTCGCGCAGATTCGGCCGATGGGCGTGGTCGATGTTCCCGCTGGGCACCGCAATTTGCAAAGGTCATCGGGGACAGTTCTCCTCGCCCGGCACCGGCATGCCGCGGTCCCGATGGTAAACGTCGGGAAAATAGCGGATACCGCCTTCGCCGTCCGGTTCGGCCGTGAAATAAGCGACATAGACGGGAACCGGAGCAGCCATTGGTACGGTAGCCGTCCGCCCTGCCGCGACCATGGCATCCGTGCGCGCCCGGTCCCAGCCCGGCTCGGTCGCAAGAAGCGCCGTGGCGAGGCCGAGCGCGTCCCCGACCCGGACGCAGCCATGGCTGAAGGCGCGTACATCCTGCTCGAACAGACCCTTGCTCGGTGTGTCGTGAAGATAGACGCTGTAAGGATTGGGCATGACGAGTTTCATCCGCCCGAGTGCATTGGTTGCGCCCGGGCGCTGTCGATACCGGCCACCCTGCACGACATAGCCCTTGCGCGCCGCCTCGGCAGGACGGTTGCGCACCAAAGCGCCGACGCTTTCCGCGACGATGCTCGACGGAATCTCCCACCAGGGGTTGAACGTCACACCTGTCACTGTTGCGGCGAATACCGGTGTCGGCGAGCCGGTCTTGCCGACGATTACCGCCCAGCGGCCGATTTGCTTCCGGCCGTCCCACAGCGTCGCTTCGAAGGCCGCGGTGTTAACCAGCAGGTAGCGGGCTCCGAGCACGCGCGGCATCCAGCGCCAACGATCGAGATTGGCGGCGATTGTCGCGCGCCGCGCAGGATCCTGCTCGTGCGAATAGGCTTCGCGAAGCGAATAATAGAAGGGATGCGAGGGGCGCGCCGTGCCGAACAGCCGGTCGAGGTCGTCTCGCGCCAACGACGACGCCACCGAAGTAGCGGGTTCGGCCCCAAGCGGCTCCCCCGCGATGCGCCAACCGGTGCGCAGGGACGCATTGCAGCAACCCGTCCGGTGAGCCTGCAACAGCCGGATCGCTGCCGCCGTCGCCACCGTATCAAGGCGCACCTCTTCACCGGCCGCAATCGCCGCGCGGACCACGTGCGCTTCCTTGCTGACGGGCGCGAGGCCGTCGTCGGCAGCTGCGTCGAGCCATTCGACGAGGCGTTCGGCCTGCGCCTTGTGCCAATGCGGCGGGTTGGGGACGGATGCTGCGGGCAGGAAGCAGGCAAAGGCGAGAAGCAGGAATTTCTTCATGGCTTTTCCTGTCGAAAGCCGGGGCGTGACAACATAGGGAACAATACGGAGCCGTGTCCGCACCGAAGCCCACTCGATAGCTGCACAGGGGTATGGCGGTGACAGAGCCGTCGCGGTGGCCATGGCAGTCAAGCGAGCCGAACTGCGGAGCATCTCGGGACATATACTTATTCCGACGCCAAGGCTCGCGATGATAACCTCCCGGACATGAAGAGAATTGCGACCCTTACGATGAACCCGGCCATAGATGTGGCCTATGAGGCGGACCGCGTCTTTCACACTCACAAGATCCGGGCCCGCCAGGAACATTATGACCCGGGCGGCGGCGGCATCAATGTGGCGCGTGTCATTGCCCGGCTGGGTGGCACCGCGCGCGCGCACTATCTCGCGGGCGGCGCCACCGGCGCTACGCTCGATAGTCTTCTCGATCTTCACCAGATGGTTCGCTCCCGCATCCCGATCCAAGGCAACACCCGCATAAGCACGGCGGTCTATGAGCGGGAAACAGGCAAGGAATTCCGGTTCGTGCCGCGCGGCCCCGTCGTCACCGAGCAGGAATGGCAAGCATGCCTTGACCATCTCGACGGTATCGAATGTGATTATCTCGTCGCGAGCGGATCGCTGCCGCCGGGCGTGCCCGACGATTTCTACAGCCGCCTGCAGACGAAGACGCGGGCTCGCGGGATCGAGTTCATTCTAGACAGTTCGGGGGCCGCACTCCAGCAGGGCCTCGCCGCCGGCGGCATATTGCTGGTCAAGCCCAGTCTTGGCGAGCTTCAGCAGCTTGTAGGCCGTTCACTGGCAGATCGCAGCGACATCGCGACGGCAGCGTCGGACATCGTCCACAAGGACCAGGCCCAATATGTGGCTGTGACCATGGGCCATGAAGGCGGCCTCCTCGCGCAGCGCTCCGGTGTCCTCTGGCTGCCCGCAGTGCCCGTTGAAGCGAAGAGCGCAGTCGGCGCCGGCGATAGCTTTCTGGCGGCAATGACATTCGCGCTGGCTTGCGGCCGGGATCCGATGGACGCCTTTCGATATGGAATCGCGGCAGGCGCTGCCGCCGTCCTGACGCCGGGTACTGATCTTTGCCATCGGGATGAGGTGGAACGGCTGTACGTCCTTGTCGATCCGGGCGAAACGCCGGCGGAAGCTTCGACCAATATGGCAGCGCATAGCAGCCGGGCGGCGGAGGCACATCGCGCGTGAGAGACAAGCGCCCTGCCTTGCTGCAACGGCAGGCAAATGATCGAGCGGACGGAGAGAGAAGATGAAAGCAAGCGATGTTATGAGCCTCGGGGCGGCGACGATCACGCATGATGCTTCGCTTGCGCAGGCGATACGAACCATGGCCAACCACCACATCAGCGCCCTGCCCGTGGTCGATCGGGGCGGGCATCTCCAGGGCATTATCTCCGAGGGCGATTTCTTCCGGCGTGAAGAGCGGCCGGCTCGGCTGACCGCGCTCTTCGGCGCAGATGCCAACGCGCGCATCAACGCGCTAGAATCCCGGACCGTCGGCGAGATTATGTCGCGCGACCCGATCACGATCGGATCCGATGCATCCATGGAGGAAGCGATCGAGCTCATGGAATGCCATGCTGTCAAACGGCTTCCTGTAGTGACGGACGGTCGGGTTGTAGGCCTGATCAGCCGTGCCGACGTGCTGCATGCCTTGGTCGCATAAGCAAAGCCCTCGAGCTCGCAAATTCCTGCCGCGTACATCCGCGCCAACCTTAATCCTCTTGGCGCAGTGCTCAGGCCTCGGGCTGACACGCTGAACGGCAGATCATGCCGTTATCTCTCGCGGCCGGCTACCGCCCGGCGCGAAATGCCTTTATGCCGGATCGTTCTCTCGGCCCGGATAATCCTGGTCCGGAACGTCTGGAATGATCTCCGGCGGCTCGGAAAAAGGATTTTCCGCCGGACCGGGCCCAGGCGGAGCCTCCGGTGGCGACTGGGGTTCGATGGTGTCTGGCGGCGGGAATTCCGGCTGGGTCGCCATGCTGTTTCTCCTCATTTCGATCTTTGCCCGCAACTCGGGATTGGGGTCAGAAGTGCCGGGGGCCATCAGCCTGTGCCGGAATAGATTCGCACGACCTCGTCCAGCATCGCCAGAGCCTCGGAGCGAGGCCGCTGGAAGCTGTTGCGGCCGATGATCGAGCCGCTGCCGCCGCCATCACGTATCGCGCGGGCGTCCCGATACAGCGACTCTGCGTCCCTAGCCGCGCCTCCCGAGAAGAGCACGAGGCGACGCCCGGAAAAAGCGGCCTGGACGACGTGCCTTATCCTCTCGACCGGGTCGGACCATTGCCGGTCGGCATAGGCAGGCCTGGCGGCGTCCTGTTCGATATGCTCGCTGGGCAGCTTCACCTTCACGATATGGGCGCCCAGCGCGACAGCGATGTGTGCGGCATAGGCGATGATATCGAGCGCGGTCTCGCCCTGTTCGGAAATCAGCCCGCCACGCGGATAGGACCAGACAAGCAATGGAAGGCCGGCGGCGCGGGCCTCCTGGCCCACGATGCGCAACTCCTCGGCCTGGTCGATAAAGGCATCCGAACCAGGGTAGAGCGTGAATCCTACAGCGGCGCAGTTGAGGCGCACCGCGTCGTCCACGGTCGCGACGACCGCTTGATCCTTGATCACCGTGAGGCTGTTGGCGGCGTTCAGCTTGAGGATCGTGGGGATCTGTCCGGCGAACGAGTCAGCCCCGGCCGCGAGCATGCCGGCCGGTGCTGCAAAGGCAGACAGGCCCGCATCGATCGCGAGCCGAAAATGGTAGTGGGGATCGTAGGCGGCTGGATTGGCGGCAAAGCTTCGCGCCGGGCCGTGCTCGATCCCCTGGTCGACGGGAAGGATGATTAGACGGCCGCTGCCTCCTACCCGGCCATGCATGAGAATGCGCGCCAGGTTCAGCTTGATCTCGGCCGGTTCTCCTTCGTAGCGCGCGAGGATCTTGTGGACCGTGTCGGAAATATGCATCCGCACAGGGTGTTCACGCTGAATATCCGGCTCGGGGAGATCGTCGCCGTCTTGCGTATCCGTGACACTGGCTGTGATCACCGCACCCTCCAGCGCCGGCCGCCGGCGTCCGTCCTGGCGCTCTCGTGATCTGCGTACGGCGCGGTCACCTACGGGGTCGCCCGGCTGACGACGTTGGCGGTCCCGTCCGGCAGGACCTGGATGAGGTGCGCGACGCCGTCCTCGCATTGAGCGCGCCACATCGGCGCCTTTTCGCCAGTCGCGATCTGCTCGGCGCCGGTCACATTCTGGCACGGCAGACCCGCGTCCCGGATCGCGCGGAAGAAGACCGCATTCCGCTGACGTTCGGGTAGAGCCACGACCTCTGCGACATAATTGGTCACATTTCCGGCTACTTCCCTCGGCTCTGTTACATTTTTTTCGGCCGCATCGCAGGCGCAGAGCGCGAGGAGCGCTATACTTGTCAGGATCGTGCGCATCATGCTTCTCCGTTGTTGGACGCAGGATGATCGTTCGCCAGCTGTGCGCCTATGCGTAATTGACCGGATCGGAACATCGCGCAGGTTACGGGTCCGGCGAGCGTCGCGGGACAGATCGATATCAGCTGCGAACCGGCGCAATCTGGTGCGCAGCGACGCCTGTCCCCTCGAAGCTGGAAAGGTTCTCAATCGTCGCCGCCGCAATCGCGGTCAGAGCCTCGCCCGTGAAGAAGCCCTGGTGCCCGGTGACGAGAACGTTGGGGAATGTCAGCAGGCGCGCGAAAATATCGTCCTGGATCACGTCTTGCGACAGGTTCTCGAAGAAGAGCCCATCCTCCTCCTCATAGACGTCGAGCCCTAGATAGCCGATCACACCCGTCTTCAACCCATCGATCATCGCCTGCGTATCGATGACCCCGCCCCGGCTTGTGTTGATCAGCATGACGCCGCGCTTCATCCGGGCGACGGCGCGGCTATCGATGATATGCCGGGTTTCCGGCAGGAGCGGACAGTGCAGCGTGATGATGTCGGATGCAGCCAGCAACGCATCCAGCTCCACATAAATGCCACCCATGGCGACAATTTCGGCGTTCGCGGTGGGGTCACAGGCGAGAATATGGCAACCGAAACCGTTGAGAATGCGCGCTACGACTGCCCCGATTTTTCCGGTTCCGACGATGCCGACCGTCCGCCCGTTCAGATCGAACCCCAGCAGTCCTTCGAGCGAGAAATTGCCTTCGCGCACTCGGGCATAGGCCTTGTGGATCTTGCGGTCGAGGGACAGGATGAGGGCGAGCGTATGTTCCGCGATCGCTTGGGGCGAATAGGCCGGAACCCTTGCTACCGGGAGTTTCAGCGCATCTGCGGCGAGAAGATCGACATTGTTGAATCCCGCGCTGCGTAGCACGACGAGCTTAATCCCGAGCACGGCAAGACGTTCCAGCACCAGGCGATCAAGGCAATCATTCACGAAGGCGCAGACGGCGCCGGATCCGGCGGCAAGCGGCGCAGTCTCGACGCTGAGCCGCGCTTCCAGGAAAGCGAGATCGTGCGGAAAGCCGGCCGCAGCGTTGCCAACCTCGAGGAACTGCCGGTCATAGGGCTTGGTACTGAAAACGGCCACCCGCATCATGTGACTCCCTGAAAAGCATGCGCCCGTCCTCTCGACATGCCGGATTTCAGTGCGTCGGCCACTACGTATCATCCCCGACAGACAAGCCACCATGGGCGAACATATCGTCCTCCATCTCTACAGAGGTGGACCAGACAATGACCGAGAGCCCGATACTTTGGTTCGACAAGATCGGGATCGGCGATATCGCGTCGGTAGGCGGCAAGAATGCTTCACTCGGTGAAATGGTGCGCACGCTTTCGGGCAAGGGGGTGCGTGTTCCCAATGGCTTCGCCACGAGCGCCGACGCCTATCGGAGCTTCATTGCGGCCAACAGAATAGAAGCCGCGATCCGGGCGCAGCTCGCCACCTACGAGGAAGGCAAGGCGACGCTCCAGGAAGCCGGCCATGCGATCCGGTCTCTGTTCCTTGACAGCGAGGTTCCCCCTGCCCTCGCCGACGCCATCCAGGCGGCCTATGACGAACTCAAGACCAGGGCTGGCGCCCCCAATCTCGCCGTGGCGGTCCGCAGCAGCGCAACGGCAGAGGATCTGCCGGACGCCAGCTTCGCTGGTCAGCAGGAGACCTTCCTCAACGTGCGGGGCCACCGCGCCCTGCTCGATGCTTGCCGTCGCTGTTTTGCATCACTCTTCACAGATCGGGCGATCAGCTACCGCCAGACCAAGGGGTTTGACCATTTCGATGTCGCACTATCGATCGGCGTCCAACAGATGGTGCGATCCGATCTTGCCGGATCGGGCGTGATGTTCTCGATCGACACCGAAAGCGGCTTCCCTAACGTGGCGGTGATCAGCGCCGCCTGGGGTCTGGGCGAAACGGTTGTGCAGGGCAGCGTCGACCCGGACAAATATCTTGTCTTCAAGCCGCTGCTCGAACAGGCGAACGCGCGTCCCATCATCGAGAAAAGTCTTGGCAAGAAGGCCTTGAAGATGCGCTATGCCGAAGGAGGCAGCAAGCGCACCCGCATCGTGGAGACCAGCCCCGCCGAACGCGAAGCCTTCGTGCTCGATGACGACGACATCCTCGAACTCGGTCGATGGGCCGTCATCGTCGAGGCCCATTACGGCCGGCCGATGGACATGGAATGGGCCAAGGACGGCGAGACCGGCCTGCTCTACCTCGTCCAGGCACGTCCAGAAACCGTCCAGGCCGGGCTAAGCCGCTCGTCCTTCCAGCGCTATCAGCTCAAGACCAAGGGCGGCACTCCGCTGGTGACCGGCGCCGCCATCGGCAGCGCGATCGCATCAGGGCAGGCCTGCGTAATCCGCAACGCCGCAGACATCGGCCAGTTTCGCGACGGCGCGATCCTCGTCACCGGCACGACCGATCCCGACTGGGTGCCGATCATGAAGCGCGCGGCCGGCATCATCACCGATCATGGCGGCGCCACCAGCCATGCCGCGATCGTCAGCCGCGAGTTGGGCGTTCCCGCAGTCGTGGGGACCGGCAACGCCACGACGGTACTCGGCCAGGAGAAGGCCATCACGCTCTGCTGCGCGGAGGGCGATGTCGGCAGCGTCTATGACGGTCTTCTCGCTTTCGACCGGGAAGAGATTGATCTGGGCGCCATTCCCACGACCAGGACGGACGTGATGGTCAACATTGCCAATCCGGCCGCCGCCTTTCAGTGGTGGCGCCTCCCGGCCAAGGGTGTCGGTCTTGCCCGCATGGAGTTCATCATCAACGCGCTGATCAAGGCGCATCCGATGGCCCTGCTCCATCCCGAGCGGGTTAGCGCGGAGGACAACCGCCTGATCCGAGAGCTGACTCGAGGCCATGCCAGTCCGGCAGACTATTTCGTGGAAATCCTGTCGCGCGGGATCGCCAAACTGGCGGCCCCCTATCATCCGTATCCGGCGATTGTGCGGCTGAGCGATTTCAAGACGAACGAATATTCCCACCTTCTGGGTGGTCGAGCCTTCGAGCCGGAGGAGGAAAATCCGATGCTCGGATTTCGCGGCGCCTCGCGCTATTATGACGAGCGCTATCGCGAGGGTTTCGCGCTTGAATGTCGCGCACTCAAGCACGTCCGCGAAACGCTCGGCTTTACCAATGTGATCATCATGGTCCCCTTCTGCCGCACGCCGGCCGAAGCCGATCGGGTGCTCGCGGTGATGGCGGAGAACGGCCTGCGCCGCGGGGACAACGGGCTCCAAGTTTATATGATGTGCGAGATCCCTTCGAACGTGATCCTCGCCGAAGAGTTCGCCAAGCGCTTCGACGGCTTCTCGATCGGGTCGAATGATCTCACCCAGCTTGTGCTCGGTGTCGATCGCGATTCCGATCTGCTCGCGACGCTGTTCGACGAGCGGGACGAAGCCGTAATGCGGATGGTGTCGGAAGCGATCCGAAAGGCGCATGCCGCCGGCATCAAGATCGGCATCTGTGGCCAGGCGCCCAGCAACTATCCCGATTTCGCGGCATTCCTGGTGAACGAGGGCATCGATTCGATCTCGCTCAATCCCGACAGCTTCGTTCGGACGATGGCCCATATCAGCCAGGCGGAACAGTCCCCTCGTGCAGAGCCGACGCCGGCTCCCGTACTGGCCGCGTGAACGGAATGAATCGCCTGCGCCCGCGTGGCTATCTCCGTTTATGTCCGTATCCTTGATAAACCAGATGCGATGGCGCCGGTCGCAGTTATTCGCCAAGGTCAGCGCCGCTGTTGTCTGTCAGGTGCGACGCTCCGCCCAGAAAGGGGCCCGGGACCCGATCGCGGAGCCGAATAGATAAATCCTACTCGCGGCCTTTCACTTAAATTGAAGCTGGACCGCGGCAGCGAAGACGCCAAAGATCGCCGCATCACGCTTGTGTATGACACAGGAAGCGCTTGTCAGGGGTCCGCGCCCCTTTTCGGGGAATGACGACATGTGCTTTTCAGCCAGTTCCAGCTTTATCGCCAGCGCCGTGATTGGATCGATCGGCGTGGCGACATTGCGGCATGTCCGGGAGCCGCGCGCCCTCCTGTTCGCTTCCGTGCCGATGCTGTTCGCGGTTCACCAATTCTCCGAAGGGTTCGTCTGGCTCGGCCTTGACAGGCATATCGACAAGCTTGCGCTTGATCATGTCGCCTTCCTGTTCATGCTCTATGCGCAGGGGATACTGCCCCTGCTGATGCCAGCCGCTGTCGTGTTGATGGAGCCACCCGGCTGGCGCAGAAAGGCCATTCTCGGCCTGACCGCCGTCGGCGCGCTCGTATGTGTGTGGGACGTTTACGGGTTGATATTCTTTCCGAGCCAGGTCTTTGTCGAGCAGAACTCGATCGCCTACCGCAATCCGCTGACCGGCGATTTCTGGATATCCTGCCTGTATATTATAGCGACGTGCGGCGCTCTGCTGCTGTCCACCCATCGCGTCGTCAAAGCCTACGGCGTGGTGAACGTCATTGCGCTGACGGTCGCACAGATCGTCAAAGAATACGCATTTGCTTCTGCCTGGTGTTTTTACGCCGCGATCATGAGCGTGATGATCTATTGGCAATTCAAGCGTCTGAACATTGATATCGAGACGCCCAACGGCGCTTCACCAAACCTCAGGCCGTTCCTTCTCGCCTGGTTACGTCCGGGCAGGTCAGATCTTGTGGGAACGGATTGAACACCCGAGGCTGGTTGATCGGAAGCTCTGCAATCGACCCGCTGGCCTCGTCCTTATCGCCACCCTGAGGAACCGAGCAATGTTGAGAACGCCGGCTCAGGGGAAGCGTCTACCTCTGACGTCCGCGCCTGGAGCAAGCCGTCAAAAATTACCGGTGCGTGCCGTCAGCCAAGGCGCGAAATACTTGATCGAGATTATCCGCATGAATGACCCACGATGCATGGGAATTTCTAGCTGAAGTTGCGTTGTGTGCGCATGCCGCGCGGCGGCGGGGCATCCGCCCCGTCACCCCGCCCGGACTTTTGATGATCGGGTGGAGCGCGAAATGTTCGGGTTGTCTCGTGGAAAAGTCGCTGTAGCGACAAAGCCGCCTTTGGGCTGATTCGCAAAGCGGATGGTGGCACCTTCGCGATCGGCCAATGCGCGGACGATTGCGAGGCCAAGCCCGGCGCCCCCGGTCTCACGGTTGCGCGAAGGGTCGAGCCGCCCGAACGGCTCGCCCAGCCGCTGCAGCGTCTCGGGCGGAACGCCGGGTCCGTCATCGGCGACCGAAATCGTGACTGTCTGATCATCTGCGCTTGCCTCGATCGACACATGGCCGCCATGGCGCACGCCGTTGTCGATCAGATTGGCGAACATGCGGCGAAGCGAGATCGGCGTCGCTTCGATCGCGAGATCGGGAGGTATGGCGCCGAGCGTGACGGCATCGCCCATGTCGACGCGCAGCGCAACGATCGCGGCGAGTTCTGTCGCCAGATCGATGCGTTGGGGCTGCGGTGTCGCTCGGCCATCCCGCTTCGCGAGCAGCAGCGTGTCGTCGAGCAGCGCCGCCATTTCGTCGAGATCGGCGGCGGCCTTCGCACGCTGTTCGCTGTCGTCGATAAACTCGGCGCGCAGCCGCAGCCGGGTCAGGTAGGTACGCATGTCGTGCGCGATTCCCACCAGCATGCGCGTGCGCTCCGCCATCAGCCCACCGATCCTGGCCTTCATCTCGTTGAAGGCGGCCGAGAGATCGCGCATCTCGCGCGATCCGGCGACGGGGAGGTCGGGCGTGTCGAGATCGGACGTAAAGCGGCGGACGCCCGCCGATAGCCGGACCAGCGGCCGTGTCGTCTGGCGGACCGCGAGCGCCAGTACGCCAAGCACCAGCAGTCCGCCGACGGCGCCGAGGAACGCGCGCTGGCGCAGATAGGCCCGCACCACCATCGAGGGCCGACTGTCGACCACAAGCAGATCGCCACCGCGCATCGGCACGGTAAGCGTGATCGGCGCGAAGAAACGGCTGGTCCAGGGGCGTGTACCCGCCACGCGGCCAAGCAGCGGCCGTCGTCCGGTAAGGCCGATATCACGGCCGGGCAGCGCCGCTGCATAGTCGATGCGCAGACGATCCAGCCCCTCGCGCTGCGTGGTCGGCGCCGGCGGCGGCTCGCGCAGAATCCGCACGGTATAGAGCGAGCCATTGAACATGGTGACGAGCGATGCGCGCCGGGCTGGCGGCGCAGCCTCCAATGTGTCGACCATGGTCCGCGCCTCGGTCGGCAGCGGCAGATTATAGGGGCGCTGATCGTCGCCGCGCGAGGGGAGCGCCATCACCACCCAGATCAGCATCTGGAGCAGCACGAAGCCACCGAGCAGGATGGCGGTGATGCGCAGCGAGAGGTTGGACCCGATCGTCATCGGCTCAACCCCTGGCGACCGTCGGCGTGAAGATATAGCCGCCGCCACGCACGGTCTTGATCAGCGCCTCGCCGGTCGGATGCCCGGCGAGCTTGCGGCGCAGGCGGCTGAGTTGGACGTCGACCGCCCGGTCATAAGGGCCGGCGCTGCGCCCGCGCGTCCAGTCGAGCAACTGGTCGCGGTTGAGCACGCGCTGCGCGTGGGTGACGAGGCTCAGCAGCAGGTCATATTCGCCGCCGGTCAGATCGACCAGGCTGCTGTCGGGATCGGTGAGCGCGCGCGAACCCGCGTCGAGCACCCAGCCGGCGAAGACGTACCGCTCGCACGGCAATGCCGGCACGACCCGCTGGGCGTTCCGCGTGCGCCGCAGGATGGCCCGCACGCGGGCCACGAGCTCGCGCGGATTGAATGGCTTGGGGAGATAGTCGTCGGCGCCGATCTCGAGCCCGACGATGCGATCGATGTCGTCGCCCTTGGCGGTGACCATCAGTACCGGGACATCCCCGCGGGCGCGCAGTCGCCGGCACAGCGACAGGCCGTCCTCGCCCGGCAGCATGATATCGAGGATCGCGAGATCGACCCGCTGGCGCTCGATCAACCGGTCGAACTCCATCGCGGTGCGGCACCCGATCGCCTCGAAACCTTCGCGCACGAGCAGCCCGGTCACCAAGGACCGGATTTCGTTGTCGTCCTCGACGACGGCAATGGAACTTGTCTCCATGAAGTGTTTGTGCCGCGTTGCGATGGAGGATGGAATAAGCATGCGGCAGTGCGTTACAATTCGTCACCGTCCGTCACCGTGGTGCAGCACTAGGCTTACGCAACGCGCCCATACCGATTGAAGGCGGCCAGACCGTCGGACAATCAAGGAGCGTATCCATGTACAAGCAACTCTTCCTGATCGCGGCCGCGACGGCAGCGGTCGCCAGCGCCACCGCCGCCACGTCTGCGGAAGCCCGCCCGCGCGGTCGTGTGGTGAGCGTCCAGGGCTCGGGCGGCCGCGGCTATGTCAAGCAGCGCTCGGTCTCGCGCCAGCCGGGCAGCACCTCGATCAACCGCAGCCTTCAGACCAACAATGGGCGCGGCTACAACAGCAACCGCAGCGCCAACTGGGGCGACGGCAACTATAATGGCGGCCGCACGACCACGCTCAACGACGGCACGAGCTTCGGCCGCAGCACGACCGCGACCAACAATGGCGACGGCACCGCGAGCTATGCTTCGACCCGCACCCGCCGCGACGGCACCAGCACCTCGGTGTCGGGCACGGTCAATCGCGATCCCTATTGATTGCCCCCGGCCGCGCTCTTCTCCCGGGGCGCGGCCACCCCGTCGATGGAATTCCCGATGACCCGATTTCTCATCCTGATCGCTGCAACCGCGGCTGTCGCCACGCCCGCCTGCGCCCAGCGCTTCGGGGGGCGCGACGGCGCTGCGGCGTTCGACAAGGCCGATGCCAATCATGACGGCATCATCACCCGCGCCGAATTCTCCGCCGCGCGCATGGCTCGTTTCGACACGATGGACCGCAACCATGACGGCGCGATCAGCAAGGCCGATTTCGCACGCCTCGCCAAATTCCGCCCGCAGGCGGTGGACCGCCTGGAGGCCATGATCGCGCAGGCCGACGCCAATAGGGACGGCCGGCTGACCAGAGCCGAGATGGCATCGGCTCCGGCACCCATCTTCGAGCGTGCCGATAGCAACAATGATGGTGCTATCGACAGCGCAGAGCTCGCTGCAGCCCGCACCGCCATGGCCCAGATGCGGGACGGAGCGAACTGACATGAGCCCCGAGCGCTCGCCTGTCTGGTTGGCAATGATGCTGGCGCTGGTGCTGGCCGAGGTGACCTGGCGTATGCGCAAGGGGCATGGCTATGATGCCCGCACGGCGCTCACGACGCTCGGCATCGTTGCCGGCAACATCCCGTTTGCCGCGCTCAACGCGCTGCTGCTGGGCGGCCTATTCACGGCGGCGTGGACGATCGCGCTAATCCGCTTGCCGCTCGACGACTGGCGAACCTGGGTGGCGGGCTTCCTCGCGGTCGAATTCGCCTATTATTGGTTTCACCGCGCCAGCCACCGCGTGCGCTGGCTGTGGGCGTCGCATTCGGTGCATCATTCGGCCACGCAGATGACCTTGCTGTCGTCCCTACGGCTCGGCTGGACCAATCTCTTCTCGGCCGGCTGGATCTTCTATGTCCCGCTGGTGTTCGCCGGGTTCGATCCGCGGCTGGTGTTCGGGCTACTCGCGCTCAACCTGCGCTACCAGTTCTTCCTGCACACCGAAGCGGTGGGCAGGCTCGGCCCGATGGAATGGATTTTCAACACGCCCGCCCACCACCGGCTGCACCATGCGTCGAACCCTGCCTATATCGACCGCAACTATGGCGGCGTGCTGATCGTCTTCGACCGTCTGTTCGGGACACTGGCGACCGAACGGCCCGATGAGCCGATACGCTACGGCCTGGCCCATCGCGAGGCGACGGCCAATCCGATCCGGCTGGCGCTGCGCGAGTGGAGCTACATCGCCCGGGACGCCTCCATGGCCAGGGGACCGCGCCAGCTAGCGCGCGCCCTGTTCGGCGCGCCCTGAGGAAAAGTTCATGAAAATCATTCTGATCCTGATAGCCGCACTGAGCCTCACCCCATCGTCAACCGCCTGGGCGACAACGTCGCCCGGCCCAGTGTGCGAGGCCAGCTGGGTGGATAGCGCCCGCACCCGCACGGTGCCCGTCCGCATCCGCATGCCGGAAGGGTCGGGCAAGGTGCCCGTCATCCTGTTCAGCCATGGCCTCGGCGGCTCGGTGGATTCGGGCATGCTCTGGGCGCTGGCTTGGGCCAGCGCCGGATTTGCGGTCGTCAACCTCCAGCACCCCGGCAGCGACCGGAGCATCCTGCGCGGCGGCGCGGTGCGCGGCGCGATGTCGCCGCAGCAGCTCGTTTCCCGCATTACGGATGTCCACTTCGTCATCGACGAACTCGGCCGCAAGGGGCGCGAGGGTAGATGCGATCTCAGCCGCCTCGATCTCTCGCGGATCGGCATGTCGGGTCACAGCTTCGGCGCGCATACCACCCAGGCGATCGCAGGCCAGCATTTCCCGATGGCTGGCAGCAATGCCTACACGGACCATCGCGTGAAGGCAGCGATCGCTTTCAGTCCTTCGCCGCCGTTCCGGGGCTCGACGGAAGCGGCGTTCGCCGACGTGCAGATTCCCTTCTTCTCGATCACCGGAACGGACGACAGCGTTCCACTGACCCCGCAGATCAGGCCCGCTGACCGCGAGCGCCCGTATCGCGCCATGCCGCCCGGCGGCAAATATCTGCTGGTGCTCGACGGCGCCACCCACATGGACTTCAACGGCCGGGGTGATGGCCGTCCCGCACCGAACGCCCATATCCAGGCGGTGGTCATCGACGCGACGATCGCCTTCTGGCGCTGGACCTTGCTGGGCGATGAAGCGGCGAAGCGCCAGCTCGACGCGGATGACGTGGGCTTGATCGCTGGCGATCGGCTCGAACATCGCTGAACCTCGACCCAGTTCCGGGGATTGGAGCACCCATCAAGCTCAAGCGGTCGGCTTCCCCCAGACCTAATGTCGCGCAGGTGCGAAAAAGCCACTGCACGCCCGCAGTTAGGATTTACCTGTCGGATGCCGGGTGCACGTCGGCGCCGGAGTTAAAACCACCCGCAGAACCAGCCAGGACCCACCCAGAATCATGGGTACGCAGAGCCACTGACCCATGTGAAGCCCTGAATAGACGGCAAAGGCGACGAGTTGCTGATCGGGCTCGCGGACAAACTCAACGAGGAAGCGGAAAACGCCATAGCCGAGCACAAACGCGCCACACAGAAGGCCGGGGCGCCGCCGTGCTCCGGTAAACCGGAACAAACACCATAGCATCGCGAACAGGAGCGGTCCCTCGAGCATCGCTTCATAAAGCTGGCTTGGGTGGCGCGGCAGAGGGCCGGCACCGGGAAATACGATCCCCCAGGGCAGGGTGGTCGGTCGCCCCCACAGTTCTCCGTTTACGAAGTTTGCAAGCCGGCCGAGAAACAGTCCGATCGGTGCGGACATTCGCTACATAGTCGATGATCCGCAGCCAATCGAGGCGATGGCGACGGGCGAAGAGGAAGATGGCGATGGCGACACCCAGCGCGCCACCATGAAAGGACATTCCGCCCGCCCAGAGACGCAGGACATTCAGTGGATGAGCCAGATAGGTGGCAAAATCGTAGAAGAGCACATAGGCAAGGCGCCCGCCGATCACTATGCCCGCCGTCGCCCATGTGACGAGCGCGTTGGCATGCTCTCGAGTCATCGGCGCCGCATTCTCGTCCAAAAGGCGGACGAGATATAGCCAGCCGAGCAGGATGCCGGCGATATAGGCGAGACTGTACCAGCGCAGCGCGAACGGACCGACCTGGACGAGCACGGGATTGAGATGAAGCGACGAAAAATAGATCGCGTTTGGGACATAGCCCGCGAGACTCATGACGCTGGTCCGATCTAAGGGGGGATCTAGCCTCTTTCCATTATTCGGACTCGCGCTCAACGGTAATCCTTTCCATGTTTCCAATCATTTCCGTCACATTTGGTGCCGAAAGCGCAGCCAGTTTCCCATGAGTGAACGCCTGCTGCGCCCCACCGCACTTCTTTCGCTCGCGCGCCGCCTTTTCCGCTTGAGCGAAGCAGGCTTCATTTTGCTTTCGATCGGTGTCGGCATCGCTGCCGGGCTGCTCGCGGCAATCCTCGGCACTGTCGCGCATTTCCTGCAGTCGACATTCTATCATTTCGACGTCGAGGATCGACTGAGCGGCCTTGCAACGATTTCGCCAGGGCGATTGCTGGCTCTGCCCCTGGGAGGACTGCTGCTCGGGGCGATCATTCTCACCGTCCGCTACCACAAGCGCACGGCGATAGACGTAGTCGAAGCCAACGCCCTCCATGGCGGCCGCATTCCGTTCCGCGACACCATGCTCGTATCCGGCCAGACGCTGATCTCGAACGGCTGCGGCGCGTCCGTCGGGCTCGAAGCTGCCTATGCGCAGGCCGGCGGCGGCGTTGCCTCGCTCATCGGCCAATGGCTCAACCTGCGCCGCAATGACCTGCGCGTGCTGGTCGGCGCGGGAGCCGGCGCCGCGATTGGCGCGGCATTCGGTGCGCCTCTCACCGGGGCCTTCTACGCCTTCGAGATCGTCATCGGAGCCTACACACCCGCCAGCATCGCACCTGTCGTCGCCGCCACGCTCGCCGCTGTGATCACGGCTCGCACACTAGGCGCCACTGCTTATCTCATCGCCGCAACGAGCAGCCAGAATCTCGCCACCGTCGATTATCTGCTCTATGCCGGGCTCGGCCTGATCTCGGCGGTTGTCGGTATCGCGCTCATGCGCCTAGTCTCGCTCGTCGAGGCGGTCGTTAGGCGCAGTGTACTTCCCGAATGGTCGCGTCCAGCCATTGGCGGTTTGATCCTGATTCCGATCGCGATGATCTCGCCGCATGCACTCTCGGCCGGACATGGGGCCCTGCACCTGACCATCGGTGGCGAACTGACCCTGGGTGCGCTGGCGCTTGTCTTCGCGCTGAAGTGCCTGGCGTCGATCGTGTCGCTCGGCTTCGGATTTCGCGGTGGCCTGTTCTTTGCTTCCCTGTTTCTCGGTGCATTGCTCGGCCAGATTTTCGCAGAACTGTGGGCGCTCATCCCCGGCGTGATCCCTTTATCACCGGTGGATGCGGCGCTTGTCGGCATGGCGGGCCTCGCGGTCGCGGTTGTCGGTGGCCCGATGACGATGTCGCTCCTCGTCCTGGAAGCAACCCATGATTTCGAGATCACGGCGATCGTCCTCACAGCGACCCTGTGCTCGAGCGCACTCGTCCGCGAGCGGTTCGGCTATTCTTTCTCAACCTGGCGCCTCCACCTTAGGGGCGAAGTGATCAGAAGCGCGCGCGACATCGGCTGGATGCGTTCTCTGACCGCACGGCGGATGATGCGCGCTGCGCCGGCCACAGCCTTGTCGACGCTGCCCATGGCAGAGTTCAAGGCGCAGTTCCCCCTGGGTTCGACGAGTCGCGTCCTGCTCGAGGACGAAGCCAGCCATTATGCGGGGCTGGTTCCCACAGCTGCGGTCTTTGCCGACACCGACGCAGGCGAGCGTCCGGTGTCGGAACTCGCGATCCTGAAGGACGTGACCTTGTCGCCCGAACTGACGATCGGCGCGATTATGGAGCGCTTCGACGACAGCGGTGCCGACGATCTCGCCGTTATCGATCCGGAAGGTCGTATCCTCGGCATGTTGACCGAAAAATATGTGCGCAAGCGCTATGCCGACGAGATCGACCGCGTGCAGCGCGACCTCTACGGGGAGGACTAGGCAAGCCGCGAAGCCGACAGCGTCCGCCCTCGGCCATGCCTATCCAGACAGCGCAATGCCAGTCCGCTGTTATGAATCGGTTGCCGCTGTCGGAACACGAGTGCCGCTTCGGTCCGATCTTCACGCCAAGCCTTCGACGGGCGTATCTTGAGTGACCCTGCCAAAGGCCAACCCTTTCAGGAGATTTTTGCTGAACTTCCCGCGCGCTACCCTTCGGTCCCCAATTCACCGCTCAGGAAGATGGGCGATTACGATCTGCCCAGGCAATGATGGACTGACGATCCATTGCACCCGCCGTGCGCTTGATTTCGTGACCATTGGCAAAGAGAATCATCGTCGGAATGGAGCGGATGGCGAATCGCGCGGCAACGGCCTCCTCTGCCTGGGTATCAATCTTGAGCAACCGCATGCCGGGCTCGAGTTCCTGGGCAGCGGCGGCAAAGGCGGGTGCCATCGCGCGGCAAGGCCCGCACCAGGGCGCCCAGAAATCAACCAGCACCGGCAATGAGCCGGCTTCGACGTGGCGCGCAAACGCGTGCGAGTCCGCGACGATCGGCTCACCCCGAAAGAGCGGCTGCTTGCAGCGGCCGCACTGAGGATGTTGGTCAAGTCTTCGCACCGGAACCCGATTAACCGAAACGCATCGCGGACACACCACAAGGGCCGGATCGGACTGGATTGCTGTCATGCGGCTTTACTCCGGCCATTTAGTTGATTACATGACTTATGTAATCAAGAGATCACGATTGCCAAGATGGCTATGGAACGGAAGACGTGAATGAACGATGCGACGGCCACCGCCCAGACGCCAGATATCTTGCAGATCGGAGACGCGGCACCCAATTTCCAGGCGCGTAGCACGATGGGCACGGTCAGCTTGTCGGATTTCCGGGGTCGCTGGCTGATACTGTTCTCGCATCCGGCGGATTTCACGCCGGTGTGTACGAGCGAGTTCGTCGCGCTCTCACGGGCGTCAGAGCGGTTCGAGGCGCTCGGTTGCAAGCTGCTCGCGGTGTCTGTCGATAGCCTTTACGCGCATCTGGGCTGGATCAGGGCGATTCGCGATGCTTTCGACGTGAGGGTCGCCTTTCCGATCGTCGAGGATCCCTCGCTGATCATCGGCCGGGCCTATGGCATGATCTCGGACCGTTCCCCCGACGCAGCGACGATGCGCTCGACCTATTTCATCGATCCCGATGGCATCATCCGAGCGATGATCTGCTATCCCGCGACGGTCGGTCGGTCGGTTGATGAGATGCTGCGCGTGCTTGCCGCGTTGCAGCGGGTCGATGCCGATAATGTAGTGACGCCCGAAGGCTGGCGTCCGGGCGACGATGTGCTTTTGCCGCCCCATGCCGATCAGGCCGCGCTTCTTGCCGGCGCAGCCGATCCGCTCTGGTTTCACAGATCTCGTCCCGATCGGAAGGACGCATCGACGTGACGGCCAAGCCCTTGTCGGAAATCGAGCTGGAGACAGTTGCCGAGGTGATGCGCATCCTGGGCCACGAAACACGGCTAAGGCTGATCGACGCGTTGCGCATACGGGGTGAGCAATCGGTGGGCGAACTCGAAGCATTGACTGGGATCGGCCAGCCCGGTCTCTCGCAGCAGCTGGCGATCCTGCGCAAGGCGGAACTCGTCAGGACGCGCCGCGCCGCAAAACAGGTCTATTACGACCTCGCGCCGACGGCACTGGCCGGCACGGCCGCCTTCATGGCAGATCTGGCCGGGATGAAGACCTCGGGAGCCGAACCCATCAAGGCCATCCCCGCGCGCGGTTCGGCGGCCACGTTCGCGAAGATCCTTTAATCGGGCAGCTCCAGGAAGCGATGTGCAAGTGGCAGCATCGCGGAACGGTGGGTGACCAGAACCAGTCCGGTTCGAGTATCCCGCAGCCAGGAATCCAGGTTGCCGCAGAGCACCGCCTCCGTGGCAGGATCAAGCCCCTCACTCGGCTCGTCGAGGAGCAGCCAGGGTCGCCCAGCCAGCAGTGCGCGCGCCAGGGACAGCCGTTTGCGCTGTCCTCCCGACAGGCGGGCACCGCCGTCGCCAATCCAGGTCAACAGTCTCTCGGGCATGACGCGAACGTCATCTGCCAGACAGGCTATGCCGAGCGCGTGCCAGAGGGCCTCGTCTGCAAGGCCAGGCCGCGCCAGCCTCAAATTGTCGGCAATGGTGCCGGCGATCATTCCTCCATCCTGCGGCGAGAGCGCGAATAGGCGCCGTCGCGCCTCGGGCGGACATTCGGCAAGTGGCCGCTGATCGATCCGCAAGCTATGGCCACCTGTGGTGCGCCAGCCGGCGAGACACTCCAGCAGACTAGTCTTGCCCGCCCCGGACCGGCCCGTGATCGCGAGCCGATCACCCTTTGCAAGAATGACCGAGCGCGGATCGTCGCCCAGCGCAATGCTCTCACCGATCAAAGGGACAGGCGCCGCCGTGGGCCCAGGAATACCGGCGAGTTGCGCCAGCCGCTCCAGGCCTGCCGCGACGACGGCGTCGCGGCCGAGGGACCTGATCGTGGCGCCGAGCGCTTCGAGCGCCCCTGCGGCTGCGAGGGCGGCAAGCAGGGTGAGGGGAAGGCTTGCCTGCGACAGGGCAATCATCGTCGCAATGGCGAGGCCGCCCAGCGCGGATACCCCCGCGCCGAGCAGCGCCTCATTCCGAGCGAAGCTGACACGGGCGTCATCGAGCCGGGCGGCCTGCCGCGCCAGCAGCGCCTCGATCGAGGGACCAAATCCATAAGCGGCGATCTCGGGCGACGCCGCTGCATACTCGACGAAATCCTGCTTCAGCCGCGCGATCTGCTCCTGGATGTCGAGCGCCCGGCGCGGCAGCACACGCCGGGCGAACGATCGCGCGGCCAGGACTCCCGCAGCCATGATGACGAACAACGCAAGAAAAGCGTGCGGTCCGGCGGGCAGCGCCAGCGCCAACGCCGTGGCTGCACCGAACATCCCGGCGAAATAGGCTGGCGCGCGGACGAAGCGATCCTCGAGCGCGTCAACGTCCTGCAGCAGCAACGCGCCAGCCTCGCCAGCAGACCGGGTGTATTCTGGCGACGACGCGTTGATCAGGCGCCCGAACAGTCGGGCCCGGAGGGCAGCAAGAGCGAACAGCGCAGCCTTGTGCCCATAGAGTCTTTCGCCGTAGCGCGTGACGGTCCGTACGATCGCGAGCAGGCGGATCGCGGCGCTGGGGATCAGATAGTTGAACGCCTGGATCGCGGCTATTCCCGCCGCCCCGGCAAGGGCCGCGGCGGTGATGAACCAGCCTGCAAGCCCCAGCAGCAAGATCGCCGCGGTCGCGGCAGTCGCCGCGCAACACAGCGCGACGCGGCTTGCGCGCTGCTGTGGCTTTGACACATCCGCCAGGAGCGCCGCCAGTTCGCGATTCATGAGAGCACCACGCGATGATCGGCCAATGCAGCGATCACGGCGCTATGGGTGACGAGGAGAACCGTGCGCCCCCTGCCCGCCTCGACTATGTGCCGGGCCAGTTCCATCGCCGAGCCTTCGTCGAGATCGGCGGTGGGTTCGTCGAGGAGCCACAGCGGGGCGTCGCGGAGCAGCGCCCGCGCGATACCGACGCGCCGGCGCTCGCCGCCCGAGAGGCCCGATCCGCGTGGGTCGATGAGGGTTGCAAGGCCCGCCCCTCGGGTCTGCACGACCTCGGTCAGTCCCGCGCGCCGCGCGACATCCTCGACCTCCGCATCGCTCGCATGGGGACGCGCCAGGCGGATATTGTCGGCCAGGCTTCCCGGCACGAGCGCCGTCGCCTGACCGGCCCAGCTGACCTCCCCGCGCAGCGCCTCCGGCGAGAGTGGGCGTCCGTCGAGAAGGATATCGCCCGCGACCACCGGCGCCAGCCCCAACAGCGCGTGGAGCAGGCTCGACTTGCCCGTTCCGGTCGTACCCGAGAGCGCCGTCACGCAGCCGGCGGCGATGTGCATCGAGATCGGTCCCACTCTTCGTTCGCCATAATCGATAACGACTGACTCGAACCGGATGGCGGGCGGAGCCGCCAGCATATGGACCGGCGACGTGGCGACCACCGGCGCCGGAGTCAGGGCGGCCAGACGCTCGAGCGCCGCTTCGCCGACCTGCTTGTCGTGATAGGCTGCGGCCAGGCGGCGCATCGGCAGATAGAATTCAGGCGCAAGGATGAGGACATAGAGGGCGCGGCTCAGGTCGAGCGTCTCGGGCACGGGAAAGGGCAGCAGCCCGAGCAGATTGAAACCGCAATAGACCGCGACCATTGCAACCGACAGCGCGGCAAAGAACTCGATGATCGCCCCGGAGAGAAAGGTAATGCGCAGAACCGCGACGGTGCGCCGGGCGACCTCCTGTGTCGCCTCGGCAAGCTGGCGCGTAATCCGATCCTGCGCGCCAAAGCCAAGGATCAAGGGGAGCGCCCTGATGCGATCGATAAACAGTCCCGAGAGCCGCCCCAGTACGTCGAGCTGCCGAGCGGCTGCCCGGCTCGCCACGGATCCCGCCAGCGCCATGCCCAGGGCAAAGGGGATCAGCGTCGCCAGGAGAATGGCCGCTGCAATCCAACTCGCCAGCGCTGCGGATGCCGCGATCAGCAAGGGCGTCGCCACCGCCGCAAAACGCAACGGTAAGAAGCGCGCATGATAGCCGTCAATGTCCTCTATCCGGTCGATAGCATCGGCGACCTGCTCCCCGAGCATCCGTCGCGAGCCGGCAGCAGCGCGCAGCACCGCGCCGAATGCAGGCGATCGCCATGCGCGCTTTGCACGAGCCGCGTCCCGGTGCCCCTGAGAGAAGGCCGTTATCTGGAGAGCTGCGCGCGTTGCGGCAGCGGCGGCGAGCAGGAGGAGCGCGACTACGTAATGTTCACGATTTCCGGCCCGCGTCGAAATGGCGATAGCGACTGCTGCGGCCACACAGACGGCCAACACTCCGTCCACCAGCCATAACAGGGAAGCGCGCCTCGTTCGCATCAGTTTCGCACCAAAGGGTGCTTGTTCATATACATACTTACGCCTAATGACTAATCAATATCGCGACTGACTCGGTGGGCAGGATGCCGCAACCGACCGCACAGGAGTTCCGCCAATGGTGGATATGGCAGTAATCGAGCTTTCGCGCCTGCAGTTTGCGCTGACCGCGCTCTATCACTTCCTGTTCGTGCCGCTGACGCTCGGCTTGTCCTTCATGCTGGTGATCATGGAGAGCATCTATGTGATGACCGGCCGGCCAATCTGGCGGACGGTCACTCGTTTCTGGGCCAAGCTGTTCGGGATCAACTTCGTACTCGGCGTCGCCACGGGCCTCACCATGGAATTCGAGTTCGGCACCAATTGGTCCTATTTCTCCCATTATGTCGGCGATATCTTTGGTGCGCCGCTGGCGATCGAAGGCCTAATGGCCTTCTTCCTCGAAGCCACCTTTGTGGGCCTGATGTTCTTCGGCTGGGACAAGCTGTCGAAGCGCCAGCACCTCTTCACCACGTTCATGGTGGCGCTCGGATCGAATCTTTCCGCGCTGTGGATCCTGATCGCCAATGGCTGGATGCAGCATCCCGTCGGCTCGCGCTTCAACCCGGACACGATGCGCATGGAAGTAACCGACTTCATGGCGGTGCTGTTCAATCCGGTGGCGCAGGCGAAGTTCGTTCACACGGTAAGCGCCGGCTATGTAACGGCGTCGGTCTTCGTGCTCGGGGTTTCGGCCTGGTATCTGCTGAAAGGCAAATGGGTCGCCGTCGCCAAGCGCTCCTTCACCGTCGCCGCCGCTTTCGGTCTTGCATCGTCGCTCTCGGTCGTCGTGCTCGGCGATGAGTCTGGCTACGCACTTACGGACAACCAGAAGATGAAATTGGCCTCGCTGGAGGCCATGTGGCACACCGAACCCGCGCCTGCCGGCATCGCCATCTTCGGCATACCCAGCCTCGAAGGGCGCGACACACGCTATGAGATCAAGATCCCCTATGTGCTGGGCCTGATCTCGACGCGCAGCCTGACCGGCCAGGTTGAGGGTATCACGGAACTTGTCGCCAAGGCGCAGGGTCGGATCGAAAATGGCATCCAGGCCTATGATGCGGTCGAGAAGCTGAAGGTCGATCGCACCGACATGGTCGCGCGCGAACAGTTCGAGCGGCACAAGCTCGATCTCGGCTATGCCATGCTGCTCAAGCGCTTTGTCGCCGATCCGCGCAAAGCCACGCCGAACCAGGTCGTCCAGGCGGCATGGTCCACGGTGCCAAACGTGCCCGTCATGTTCTGGGTGTTCCGGGTGATGGCGGGGCTTGGTTTCTTCTTCATCGCCTTCTTCGGCGCGGCCTTCTACTTCTCGACTGTGCGCCGCTTCGATGCGCGCTGGTTCTTGCGGGCTGCGGTCTGGATCATCCCGCTTCCCTGGCTCGCCGCGGAGTTCGGCTGGGTGCTGGCCGAGATCGGGCGACAGCCCTGGGCGATCGAGGGCGTGCTGCCGACTTTCCTGGGCGCCTCCAGCCTGACGGTCGGCCAGTTGTGGACCACCATCATAGGCTTCACGCTGCTTTACGGTACGCTGGCGGTGATCGAGGTCCGGCTGATGCTGGCGGCTATCCGCAAGGGGCCGCTCGAACATATCGACGAGCCGGCGGACGCCGCTGTATCGGGGCACGGCTATATGCCGCTGCCCGCCGAATAAGGAGAGCGATCATGGCACCTCCCATCGACTATGAGACGCTTCGCCTGATCTGGTGGGGCCTGATGGGCATCTTGCTCATCGGGTTCGCGCTGACCGACGGGTTCGATCTGGGCGTCGCCGCCCTGCTGCCTTTCGTCGCGAAGACCGACGCCGAGCGGCGGATGGTGATCAACTCGATCGGCGCGACCTGGGAAGGCAACCAAGTGTGGTTCATCCTGGGCGGCGGCGCGATCTTCGCGGCCTGGCCGTTCGTCTATGCGGTGAGCTTCTCCGGCTTCTACCTCGCCATGTTCCTGGTGCTCGCCGCGCTGATCCTGCGTCCCGTCGGCTTCAAATATCGCTCCAAGAAACCCGACGCGGCGTGGCGCGGTCGCTGGGACTGGGCCTTGTTCGTCGGCGGGTTCGTGCCGGCGCTGGTGTTCGGCGTGGCCGTCGGCAATGTGTTGACCGGCATTCCCTTCCGCCTGGATGGCGACCTGCGCGCCTTCTACGAAGGCAGCCTGCTCGGCCTGTTCCATCCCTTCTCTTTGCTGGCCGGCCTGCTGTCGGTCGCGATGCTGGTGCTGCACGGCGCAAGCTGGCTGGCGATCGAGATCGAACGGGGCGCGGTGCACGATCGCGCAAAGCGTTTCGGGCAGATCGCGGCTATTCTTTCCGTCCTGCTCTTCGCCATCGGCGGCCTGATCGTGGCACGCGGTGGCATGGGGTTCCGCATGACAGGCGCAGTCGATCCGATGGGGCCGTCCAATCCGCATCTGATGGCGATGATTGCCGCGCCCGGCGCATGGATGAGCAATTATGCGCTTCATCCCTGGATGCTGGTGGCGCCGGTGTTCGGATTTGCCGGGCCGCTGATTGCCCTGGCTGGAATCCGGACCGGCCGCGAAGTCCTGGCTTTCGGCGGCTCGTCGCTCGGCACGCTTGGCATCATCGCGACGGTCGGCTTGTCGATGTTCCCCTTCATCCTGCCCAGCTCGATCGACCCGGCCTCCAGCCTGACCGTCTGGAACGCGTCCTCCAGCCATGTGACCCTGTTCATCATGCTGCTGGTGACGCTGGTCTTCCTGCCGGTCGTGCTGCTCTACACTGCTTGGGTCTACAAGGTGCTGTTCGGGCGGATCACGCTCAAGGACGTTGGCACCAACCCGGACTTCTATTGATCTGAAGGACATGGACCATGTGGTATTTCAGCTGGATATTGGGTCTCGGCCTGGCCGTCGCCTTCGGCGTCCTGAACGGGCTCTGGCACGAATTTCATACCGACCCCGACGAAGACATGACGGCGTAACGCGCGAGCAAGAAACACGAACAGCATTTCCAGCGAAGATCGGAAGATAGTCATGAGCCTCAACATCGGCATCAGTGATACGGATCGTGCAGCGATCAGCGACGGCCTCAGCCACCTGCTCGCGGACACCTATACGCTGTACCTGACCACGCATAATTTCCACTGGAACGTCACCGGGCCGATGTTCAACAGCCTGCACACGATGTTCATGGCGCAATATACCGAACTGTGGAATGCGGTGGACCCGATCGCCGAGCGCATCCGGTCACTGGGTCATCCCGCCCCGGGCTCCTACGGCCAATATGCCAAGCTGAGTTCGCTTCCCGACGCTCCGGCGACGCCCCCCAAGGCGCTCGAGATGGTCGCCATCCTGGCGCAAGGCCATGAAGCGACGGCGCGAACCGCGCGGAGCCTCTATCCTGTCGTCGAGGCTGCCAGCGACGAACCGACGGCCGACCTCCTGACCCAGCGGATCGGCGTGCATGAGCAGGCGGCCTGGATGTTGCGCGCCCTGCTCGAAGATTGAGGGTGCGGTTTCGTAACAGATCCTGCATCTGTCTATCCCAGAGTCAGCAGCAAGCTGGCCGCCGCGATCCAAATTCCGACGGGCTCCGTCCCATCGGCTGATCGACATGCTTCATTTGATCTCGTCACGGAGAAATTCCGGGGCGAATATGGCAGGTCTCGGAAAAGGAAGTAGCCGTGAGCGACCGCGACGATGGCGCAGGGTGAGCAACGCATGTTCGGGCTACATGTGAGCGCGGCGTGTCCTGTAGCGCTCGACATTGCGCTCTGCGATGCCCGCGAACGGCTTTCGAGGATTGCCCCCACTTCTATGTGGATGTGATGACCGAAATGGCGAAGCCATGTTGCTTGGTCGGACCGACATGCTCCACGTCGATGCCGGCCATGAGATGATCGAGTGCCAGCAGAATACGCCGCAACAGGTCGCTCTCGTCGCCGGGCATCCCTTCTTCCAGGGCGACGCAGGTCTCGCTTGCGTCATATTCCCAGCGCCGGAGCAGATCGATCTTCTCTTCCCGCGAAAGATCCTCTTGCAAGAGAAGCTCTTCAGGGTCCGCAAAGATCGATCCCGGATCAAGGAGCGCCTGGTCCATATCCACAGACGCGGGTCCTGTCGTGCTCACCATGATATTGCCTCCTTGCCCGGACGGTGTTGCGCTGATAGCTGCGATCAGCCCTCGCCCATGCCTTCCGCTGGCTTCGACGCACCGCCGCCGCGGACGGTTTCCTCGATCCGGCGGCCGACATCGGCATCTATGCTCTTCCAATATTCGAACGCCCGCTCGAGAACCGGCGAGCGAACGCCGCCGAGCAGACTGCCCGCGACCTGATCGACCAGCTTCGTCCGCTGTTCGTCGTCGAACACATCGCGAACCATGACCCCGGCTTGCGTGAAGTCATCGTCCTCGGCGCGCAGCGTATAGGCGCTGCGAACCATGCGGCCATCGGCCTCCCAGCCGTCCGCGACAGATCCTGTTTCGTCCGCCCAGCTTCTGCCGCCGCTGTTGGGCGCGTACACCGGAGCGCTACCGCTGTGATGATAGGCCATGTGGCCGTCGAACATATAGGTGTTAACCGCTACCTTCGGCTGGTTGACCGGCAGCTGGTGAAAGTTGGTGCCGATGCGGTTACGCTGCGCGTCGTTGTAGGCGAACGCCCGGCCGAGCAGCATCTTGTCGGGCGACAGGCCGATGCCCGGCACCGTGTTTCCTGGTGAGAACGCCGCCTGCTCGATCTGGGCGAAGAAATTCTCCGGATTGCGATTGAGCGTCATCGTGCCCACCGGGATCAGCGGATAATCCGCATGCGACCAGGTCTTGGTCAGATCGAACGGGTTGATCCGGTAGCCGCTGGCATCTGCATAGGGCATGACCTGGACCGAGAGCGACCAACTGGGATGCTCGCCGCGCGCGATAGCTTCAAACAGGTCGCGACGATGGAAATCCGCATCGGCGCCCGCCATCGTCGCGGCTTCGGCACTGGTAAAGAAGGCCATGCCCTGATTGGTGTGAAAGTGATATTTCACCCAGAATTTCTCGCCTGCGGCGTTGATCCACATATAGGTGTGGGAGCCGTAGCCGTTCATGTGGCGCCAGGTGCGGGGCAGACCGCGTTCGCCCATGAGATAGGTCACCTGATGGGCGGATTCCGGATTACTGGTCCAGAAATCCCACTGCATGTGATTGTCGCGCAGGCCCGAATCCGGCAAGCGCTTTTGACTGCGGATGAAGTGTGGGAACTTCATTGCGTCGCGAATGAAGAATATCGGCGTGTTGTTGCCGACCAGATCGTAATTGCCTTCGTCGGTGTAGAATTTAAGCGAGAAGCCACGCACATCGCGCCAGGTGTCGGGACTGCCGGCCTCGCCGGCCACTGTAGAAAAGCGCGCGAGCATCTCAGTGGTCGCGCCCGGCTGGAACAGGGCAGCCCTGGTGTAGGCGGAAACGTCCTTGGTCATTGCGAATATGCCGAAAGCGCCCGAACCTTTGGCATGCGGCTGCCGTTCTGGGACCTTTTCGCGGTTGAAGTGCGCCATTTGCTCGAGAAAATGGACATCCTGAAGTAGAATCGGGCCATCCGGACCAACCGTCAGCGAGTTGCGATCGCTCAGCGCCGGAGCACCTGTGCTCATCGTGGACCCGCGCTCATCTTCCCGGTCGGTCATTGCACTTCTCCAGCAGAAATCAGTGTTTCCTGTCTCGGCGCTATCCTCCTTTGCCGATATCCGTAGAGGCCCTTATGCTGAAGCAACGACCGTCGCCGGACGCCAGAACTCGTGACGGTAGGCGCGTTTCGCTACGTCGAGTGGAGCGAGATAGTGCCGCACGGACACGTGCCGATGGTCTCGTGAATTCTGTATAACCATAATGTCGGGCGAGCTGCTTCGCGCATGACAATATCGATAGCATGCAATAGCACCGTTCGAATTGCGTCGCGACGGTGCGGAACAGGTCTGTAGGTGCCGGATCCCATGGGTAGAACTTTCCGGGGGCACCGCGACGGCCGCCTATCCATTTCTCATATGTGCTCTTCCGTTCGCCCGAAACGGCAGCACAGGAATTCCATCAGCGCATCCACATGGGGGTTTGCCATGCTATAGTAGATCGTGGTCGCTTCACGGCGGGTTTGCACCAGGCCGCCCTCGCGCATCTTCCCCAGATGCTGGGAAACGCTGGATTGGGACAGGCCGCACAATCCCACCAGTTCGCCCACCGAAGCTTCGCCCTCGCGCAGGCGGCACAGCAGCAGCAGTCTTTGCTCATTGGCCACCAGCTTGAGCAGGTCGGCGACTTCCGTCGCACGCTCGCAGAGCATTTCGGCGGCAGCACTCCAGGCCATCATCGTGTCGCGCTTTTCCCGTCATCCCGCAGCACGACATAGATCGCCGGGATGACGAGAACGGTGAGCAGGGTCGAAGAAGCAAGGCCGAAAAGCAACGAGATTGCAAGACCCTGGAAGATTGGGTCGGTGAGGATCACGGCCGCGCCGATCATCGCCGCCCCGGCCGTCAGCACGATCGGCTTGAACCGGATCGCGCCCGCCTCGATCAGCACGTCGCGCAGCGGCTTGCCGGGTGTCGCGGTGTGTCGGATGAAATCGACCAGCAGTATCGAATTGCGCACGATGATGCCGGCGAGCGCGATGAAGCCGATCATCGACGTAGCGGTGAAGGGCGCCGAAAACAGCATGTGCCCGATGACGATGCCGACCAGCGTCAGCGGCACCGGCGTCAGGATCACCAGCGGCAGCCTAAAACTGCGGAACTGGGCGACGACAAGGATGTAGATGGCGAGCAGTGCGACCATGAACGCCGCGCCCATGTCGCGGAAGGTAACCCAGGTGATTTCCCACTCGCCGTCCCATAGCAGCGAGGTGACGGCTTCATCTTCGGGCTGGCCGTTGAGGCGTATGGTCGGCTTGGCGAGGCCTTTGGACGCCCAGTCATAGGCATCGACCGCCTTGTCGACAGCGAGCATGCCATAGATCGGCGCCTCATAGTCGCCGGCGAGTTCGGCCGTGACCATGTCGGCGAAGCGGCCGTCGCGCCGGAAAATCGCCAGGCTGCCCTGTTCGTTGCGCGCATCCACGATTGCGCCCAGCTCGATCAGCGCGCCGCCCGGCGTTGCCGCGACCGGCGTGCTGGCCAGCGTCTGCGACCATCCTCGTGCCGATTGCGGCAAGGCGATGGTGATCGGCAATGGCGTGCGGCCTTGGCCGCGCGGCGCATAGCCGACCGTCTGGCTGCCCATCAGCGCGCCGATGCTGTCGGCGACTTGACGCTCGGAGAGCCCATAATAATCGATGCGGTCCCGCTGCGGGACCAGGCGCAGTTTGGGTCGAGGCTGGCCGAAGCTGTTGTCGACATCGACGATATAGGGGACCGAACGGAAGATCTTTTCCAGTTCGGTCGCGGTGCGCTGCCGGGTCTGTGCATCGGGACCATAGATCTCAGCCAGCAGGGTCGCGAGCACGGGCGGCCCTGGCGGTGTCTCGACCACCTTGACCGACGCCCCATCAGGCAGTTTCAGCGCCTTGAGCTGTTCGCGCAGGACAAGGGCGATCTGGTGGCTGGACCGGTCGCGCTCGCCTTTGGGCAACAAGGCGACCATCACGTCGCCCATCTCCGGCTTGTTGCGCAGGAAATAGTGGCGGACGAGACCGTTGAAATTGAACGGCGCGGACGTCCCGACATAGGCTTCCATGGCGGTTGCCTCGGGCAGCCTGCGCGCCACGGTCGCCACATCCTCAAGTGTCCGGCCGGTCGCCTCCAGGCTCGTGCCTTCGGGCATATCGACCACCACCTGGAGCTCCGACTTGTTGTCGAAGGGCAGCAACTTCACGGTCACGGCCTTGAAATAGAACATCGAGCAGGCGAGCAGCGTGGCGATGCCGACCGCGATCAGGAAATTGCGCGCCGAGGCACGGCTGTCGATCACGCGGTGGGCGACGCGGGCATAGAGCCGGCCGAGCTTGCCGCCGCTCTGGTCATGTGCGTGGCCGGCATGCGCCGTTCCGTCCGTCAGCGCCTTGCGCGCGAAGCGAACCATCAGCCAGGGCGCGATCACGACCGCAACAAAAAAGGAAAAGACCATCGCCGCGGAGGCGTTGACCGGGATCGGCGCCATGTAGGGGCCCATGAGGCCGGAGACGAACAGCATCGGCAGCAAGGCGGCGACCACGGTGAGGGTTGCCACCACGGTCGGATTGCCAACCTCGGCCACGGCCTCGATCGCGGCCTGCGTCCGGGTTCGATCGTCCGGCATCGCCCAATGGCGGGCGATATTCTCGATCATGACGATGGCATCGTCGACCAGGATGCCGATCGAGAAGATCAGCGCGAACAGGCTGACGCGGTTGATCGTGTAGCCCATGAGGTTCGAGGCGAACATGGTGAGCAGGATCGTCGTGGGGATGACGACAGCGGTCACGCCGGCCTCGCGCCAGCCGATGGCAAAGCCGATCAGGACGACGATGGAGACGGTCGCGAGCGCCAGATGGAACAGCAGCTCATTGGCCTTCTCGTTCGCGGTCGCGCCATAGTTGCGCGTGACCGCGACATCGACCCCGGCGGGGATGAGCTTGCCCTTGAGGCTTTCGATCCTGGACAGCACGGCGTCAGAGACGACAACCGCGTTGGCACCCGACCGCTTGGCGATGGCGATGCTGACAGCAGGCGCGCTCGACCATTGGTTGCCCATTCGCGCCCAGCGCCAGGCGCGGGACTGGTCCTCGCGTGGTCCCTGGGTGACGGCGGCAACGTCGCGCAGATAGACCGGCGCGCCGCGCGCCGAGCGGACGGTGAGCATACCCACTTCCTGCGCGGAGGACAAAGTGCGGCCGGCGGTGACGGAAACCGCCTTGCCGCCCTCGCGAATGCTGCCGGCCGGAAAACTGCGATTGGCCTGGCCGGCCGCTTCGATGACGCTGCCGAGCGGCACGCCATACTGGTTGAGCCTGGCCGGGTCCGGTGCGATCCGGATCTCGTCGGGACGGCCGCCGGTCAGGAAGGTCAGGCCGACATTGTCGACCTTGGCGATCTCGGTGCGCAACTTGGTGGCAAGATCGTGGAGCGCCTGGTCGCTCCATTGCCCAGCGGCCCCCGGCTTGGGCGTGAGTGTGAGCACGATTGCGGGGACGTCGTTGATCCCGCGCACCGTGACTTTGGGGTCGGGAATGCCCACCGGGATTCGATCCCAATTGGCGCGCAGCTTCTCGTCGATACGGGTCGCGGCGTCCTCGGGGTCCGATCCTACCAGGAAGCGCGCCGTCACCATCACGCCATCATCTTCGGCTTGGGTATAGACATGCTCAACGCCATCGACGCTCTTCACGATGGTCTCGAGCGGAATGCCGACCAGTTCGACGGCGTCGGCAGCAGCGAGGCCAGGCGCCATCACCTGGATGTCGACCATCGGCACGCTGATCTGCGGCTCCTCCTCGCGGGGAATCGAGAAGATGGCGAGCAGCCCGACCGCGATCGCCGCCATCAGGAAGAGCGGCGTCAGCGGCGACATGATGGTGGCGCGGGTCAGGCGACCGGAGATGCCGAGGTTCATTTGCGTGCGCCCGCCAGGAAGAGCGTGTCCCCGGCCGCGACGCCGCTCAGAATCTCGATCCTGTCGGGGTTGGCGGTGGGCGCAACCTGCACGGGCACGGCGCTCACCCGGCGGTCGGCCGTCACGACATCGACCTGGTCGATGCCGTAGCGCGTCGAGACGAAGCGGCGCGGCACCACGAGGGCACCGCGCCTACCCACTTCGATCGAGACACCGACGCGCCGCCCCACAAGCTGTGTCGAAAGGCCAGGCACGGTCGCATCGACCCGCACCCGGCCCCCGGTGACAGCGGGATAAACCTGCGTCACTCGGCCCTGACGCGACCCGTCGGGCAGATCGCCGTCAGCCACCAGGATTTGCGCGCCGCTGCGCACCTGCCCGGCAAGCGATTCCGGCAGCTCGAGCCGCAGCAGCGGCGGACCGGCGGTGATCGTCGCCACCGACATGCCCGACGCGACGACCGATCCGGCCGGGATGTCGGCACGCAGCACCCGGCCGGTGGCCGGCGCAAGGATCGCGCCTTGCCCGGCGACGCTGGCGCTTGCGCCTTGCTGCGCGCGTGCGGCTGCGACCTGGGCGTCAGCGGCGCGCGATAGGGCGACCGCTTGGTCAAGGCGCGCCTTGGCATAAACCTTGTTGTTGTAGAGATCCTGGACGCGGGCGAGGTCGCCGCGCGCGCGCGCCGCCTCGGCCTGCGCGGCGGCGATCTGCGCGCCATAAGCGCTAGTCTCATAGCCCAGGCGGGCATCGACGATCATGCCGATGCGCTGGCCCTTTTCGACCATATCGCCTTCGCGGACCGAAAGACTGACAAGTGTCCCGGATATCCGGGCGAGCGCCTCGGCGGAATCGCGCGTTGTGATCTCGGCGCCGACCGCCTTCATGTCGGCGATGTCGCTTGCCGCAAGCTTCAGCGACTCACCGGCGGGGAGCGTCGCGGAGGCTGGCTCGGCTTCTTCCTTGCCGCCGCAGGAAGCCAAGGCGAGCGATGCGCTCGCAAGCCAGACCCAGTTTGTCATCCTGCGCATCCCCCACCCTTTCGCTCTTATTTGCCGCTGACGATCGGCAGACCGGCGTTTTTCCATGCGCCGATGCCGCCGCCCAGATGCGTGTCGATCGCCGTCTGCGCCTGCGCGCAACGGTCCAGCGCCATGCCGGAGCGTTTGCCACCCGCACATTGAAGCACGACCGTTCGCCCGGCTGCATCCGGAACATTACGCGGTGAAAAGGTCGACAAAGGGATGTTCACTGCGCCAGCGATGTGGCCCGCTGCGAATTCGTCCGGCTCGCGCACATCGATGAGCAGCGCGGAACCGTCCGCGAGCATGCTCTTGAGTTCCAGGGGCTGCAACTCACGATGCGATTTTGACTTTCCGAAACCAAACATGAGATTCTCCGTTAATTTGCTTATTGCATATATCGTGTAATCCTTATATTCCGTCAAGCCAGTTCTTGAGAGGTGCGAGAGGAAGTCATGGACAAGCCGAAGATCGTGGTGCTGGGCGCCGGACTGGGCGGCACCATCGCCGCCTATGAAATCAACGCGGCAGTAAAGGCGCGCGCCGAGGTGATGATGGTATCCGACTCGGAAACCTACTCTTTCGTGCCTTCCAACCCATGGGTCGCGGTCCGCTGGCGCGAGCCCGAGGCGATTCAGGTACACCTTCCGCCCATCTTCGCGAAGAAAAAGATCGGCTTCACGGCGGTCGGCGCGAAGCGTCTCCATGCTTCGGAAAAGCGGCTGGAGTTTAATGACGGCACGTCAATCAATTACGATTATCTTGTAATTTCAACCGGGCCTGATTTAGCGTTCGATGAAATCGAAGGGCTGGGGCCGCACGGCGGTCATACTGTTTCGATCTGCCAGACGGCTCATGCGTCCGCGGCGGCAGAAGCCTTCGATCGCTTCGTCGAAAACCCCGGGCCCATCGTGGTAGGCGCCGTCCAGGGCGCCTCCTGCTATGGTCCGGCCTATGAGTTTGCCCTGATCCTCGACACTGAGCTGCGCCGCCGCAAAATTCGCGACAAGGTGCCGATGACGTTCGTCACCGCCGAGCCCTATATCGGCCATCTCGGCCTCGATGGCGTCGGCGACACCAAGTCCTTGCTCGAAAGCGAGATGCGCGAGCGGCACATCAAGTGGATCACCAATGCGCGCGTCGCCAAGATCGATGCCGGCTTGATGCATGTCGAGGAGATCGCCGAGGGCGGCGCGGTCGCCAGGACCCACGATCTGCCGTTCAGTTTCTCGATGATGCTCCCCGCGTTCCGGGGCGTGCCGGCCGTTCGCGACATTGCCGGGCTCACCAATCCGCGCGGGTTCATCCTGGTCGACAAGCACCAGCGCAACCCGGCCTTTCCCGAAATCTTCGCGCTCGGCGTCTGCGTGGCCATCCCGCCTACCGGCCCGACGCCGGTGCCGGTCGGCGTGCCCAAGACCGGCTTCATGATCGAAAGCATGGTGACCGCGATTGCCGCGAACCTCGCCATGATCCTGGACGGCAAGGAGCCGACCGCCGAAGCGACCTGGAACGCCGTCTGCCTGGCCGATTTCGGCGACGGCGGTGTCGCCTTCGTCGCGCAGCCGCAGATCCCGCCACGCAACGTCAACTGGGCGGCGAGCGGCAAATGGGTCCATCTCGCCAAGATCGGCTTCGAGAAATATTTCCTGCGCAAGGTGCGCAAGGGCGAGAGCGAGCCCTTCTACGAGAAGTTGGCGCTCCAGGTCATGGGCATCCGCAAGCTGCGGATGTGATCTCACTTCAGGAAGGGAATCCGACAATGACTCTCGATCGCGCCGTCATGATATTTGCAGGCTGTGTCGTCCTTCTGGGCATCGTTCTGGCCTATCTGGTTCATCCCTGGTGGATCGCGCTGACCGCTTTTGCCGGCCTCAACATGATCCAGGCTGGCTTCACTGGTTTCTGCCCCGCCGCGACCGTCTTCAAGGCGATGGGCGTCCGACCGGGGACCGCCTTCAAATGAACCGATCCCGCCGGGTCGCTCGCCTGACGCTGTGGTTTGCCGCTTCGCTGCTGGCGAACACGGCGGCCAACGCCACGACGCTTGATGAAGCGATTGCGGCGGCGATGCGGCATGCACCCGAAATCGTGGTCGCGGATGCGGAGACCGACGCGGCCAAGGCGCGGCTCGATCAGGCGCGGTCGGGACAGCTTCCGACCGCAACGCTGAGCGGGACGATCGGTTATGGTCGCCTCGATCCCCAGAGCTTTTTCGGGCTGGGCGCCGCCAATGTAACCCCGCGCGCGGCCCAGGTGACGGTCGAGCAGCCGCTCTTCACCGGCGGACGGGTCGGCGCGGGCATCGATCGGGCGCGCGCAGGGATTGCAGGCGCCGAGGCCGGGCAAAGCGGCGCGCGCGCGCAACTCGCCACGGCGGTGACCCAGGCTTATGGCGACGTCCTGACAGCGGCGCACATGCTGGCTCTTTATGAGCGGCTGCTCGCCGAGACGACCGAGATCGAGCGCCAGGCGCGACTGCGCTATCGAGCCGGTGAAAGTCCCAGCACGGACGTCGCGCAGGCTGGTGCGCGCTTGGCCGAAGCGCGCGCGGGTCTGGCCCGGGCGCAGGGCATGCAGGTCTCGGCTCGCGCGCATTTCACCAACCTGACCGGCCTTGAGCCCATCGATTTGCAGCCCTTGCCCGCCAATCCGCCGCTGCCCGCGACGCTCGACGAGGCGATGGAGGAGGCGATGCGCAGCAACCCCCTGGTCGTCCAGGCCCAGGCCCGCCTGCGCGCGGCGCAGGCGGCGTCCCGTGGCGCGCGCGCCGAACGATTGCCCACTGTCGGGGCTTTTGCCGAAGCCGGAACGGTGCGCGACCAGTTTTTTCCCGATTATCGCGCGGACAGCGCGACCGTCGGTGTCCGGGCTCGCTGGGAGCTGTTCAGTGGCGGTCGCGTGTCGGGCAAGGTTGCCGAAGCGAGCAGCGAAGTCCGCGCCGCCGACGCGCGGATGCGCGCCGCCAGCATGCAGGTCGAGGAGCAGGTCATATCGGCCTTCCAGGAGGTGCGGACGGCGCAACTCGTCGAGCAGGCCGCGACCGAACAGGCCGCCTCGGCCGCGCAGGCGCTCGAGAGCGTCCGTCACGAGGTGCGGGTGGGTATGAAGCCGCAACTTGATCTGCTCGACGCCGAGCGCGAAGCGATTGCCGCCGAAGCGGGGGCCACCCGCGCTCGCACCGACCGAATCGTCGCAGCCTATCGGGTTGCAGCGCTGCTCGGACGCCTTTGAAGCCTGGAGGAAAGAAAATGCACAAGGACTGGCCAGCTATGGCCTCGGAATTGACCGGGGCGATCAAGGAAGTGCGCCTGGGCACTCCAGAGGTAATGAAGGCCTTCTCGGCGATGGCGCGCGCCGCGACCGAAGCGGGTGCTCTCGACACCAAGACCAAGGAATTGATCGCGCTCGCCATCTCGGTTGCGATCCGCTGCGACGGATGCGTCGCCTTCCACTCGCAGGCGGCCGTCAAGAATGGCGCCACGCGCCAGGAGATCATGGAGGTGATGGGCATGGCGCTCTACATGGGTGCAGGTCCGAGCCTGATGTACGCGGCGCAAGCGGTGGAGGCCTTCGACCAGTTCGCGGATAAGGCACCGGGCTCATAGTGTCCATCGGGCGACCTTCCCGTCCCTCCTTACGCTTTAGGGGTCAGCTGCCGCCATCTGGCCGCTTGGACATCATACTGCGAACGAAGCTGCGCCTTCGGTCGATTCTTCGGAGCAATGCATCAACGGGGACGCGCCCGAGTCGCCTTATAGAGCTGGACCAACAGCGCCTGTTCTTCGATCCAATTCGATCCGTGATCGATCGGTTCATGCCAGCCCTATCGATCCACGCGCTTCGGCGCGGGCTTCCCGGCGATCCTGCTTCAGCATCCGCTATATCCTGCTGGAGCAAGCCCCGGACCAATGCCCGCGCATGATCCATCCTGGCGAGACGTCTCACAGCCTATGGACTATTTTGGGAACACGAATGCACGAACGCGGCGGGCTCGGATCGACCACCTGCTGCTGAACCTATCGGTCGCCGCCCACCTAGCTGACGCGCAGGGTGGATCGTGCCGTACATGGCTGGGGAAGATGTGCAGGCACCCGCCGGTCCGTCGAATTTGCCCTACAGCCGCATCAAGGGGGTGCGTATGCACGGCTGCGGTGCCAATGTCGGCCCGTGAAGCAGGTCGCGACCATTCTCGAATTCTCGACGCGGCGGCAGGGGCTCGTCGAGATCACACGGCACGTAACCGACTGGGTCGCTGAAGCGGGATTTCGGCAGGGGCTGCTCACCCTGTTCTGCCGCCACACCTCGGCATCACTGCTGATCCAGGAAAATGCGGCGCCCGAGGTACGCGTCGATCTCGAGGCCTATTTCGCGCGGATCGCACCGGAAGATCCGTCAGCATATGTGCATGACGATGAAGGTTTGGACGACATGCCAGCGCACCTGCGGACTGCGTTGACGCAGGTGCAGCTTTCCATCCCGCTGATCGATGGGCGCCTGGCGCTCGGCACATGGCAGGGCATCTATCTGTTTGAACACCGGCGACGGCCACATCGCCGCACCGTCGCGGTGCATCTGCTTGGCGCATGAGCGCAGTCGTCCGAGAGGCAGCGTCATGGCACCGATGAGCGCGGGAGTTCTGCTGTACAGGCGCCGCGGTGCGGAGGTTGAGGTTCTGCTTGTCCATCCAGGCGGGCCTTTCTGGCGTAACCAGGATGCTGGGTCATGGCAGATTCCCAAGGGCTTGATCGAGCCGGGCGAGGAAGCATCCGCTGCGGCGCGGCGCGAAGTCGAGGAGGAACTCGGCATCCGCCTTACCGGCGAGCTCCATCGGCTTGGACAACTGAGGCAGGCGGGAGGCAAATCTGTCGAGGCGTTCGCTCTTGAGCAGCAGGTCGATATCGACGCCGTGGAGAGCAATCTGTTCGAAATGGAATGGCCGCCGCGATCCGGCAAGATGCAGTCGTTTCCGGAAATAGATGAAGCGCGCTGGTTCGCTCTCTCCAGCGCCTCGCCCAGCATGCTCATAAGCCAGCGTCCGCTGCTCGATTGGCTCGCAGATTATCTGCGGAGCGACGATAGTTCGGCTTCGCCGTTGGAACGGTGACCGGCGCCGTCTGGAATAGCCGGCGACAGCGGGAAATGATCGAACGAGGACCGTTCCCGTGGCTCAGTAGCCCTGCCGACAAGTCGTCACTCGCATCGATGATACGCTAACGAGAGAGGCTGGAGGTGGCGGCCGCGCGCTCGGGTGGGGACTGCACTAAGGCAGGAGGTGGCCGGGGGAGACGATGGTATCCGGACCGAAAGATCTATAGAGGAGTCCAGGCATTTGACATTGATATCCACGCGACGATGCGTTCTGTGGCGGGGCACCCCGACTGGCTGCCTTCCGCTTTGGTCAAACCTGCCAAGTCCTGATCGTTCGGTAATGTTGCGTATACTGGGGCGGCATGGTGCCCTTTAATCGTTCGGTGAAGATCCCGCCCGAACGAGGAGAATGTCATGTCCCCGGTTCCTCTCATGAACGAGAGCCCCACCCGATCCGACGCGGCAATAATCAATTGTCCGGGAAGCGCTTCAAGGGCGCGCGGATGGAAAATCGCACTCTCCGCGCTTGCACTCGCCGCCCTCCCCCTGGTTTGCGGATCTGCGCTCGCACAGAGCGCTGTCGATCAGCGGCGATGGACGGACGCCCAGGAACGCTATCGCGCGGAGGTCGCCCGCTACGAGGCGGAGCGCGATCGTTATGAAGCCGTCGTACGCGCCGATCATCCTGACACGACCGGTCGGCGCGGCAGCGATCCCTACACGACGGAGTATGACGCGGCCCGTTACTACAGGGACGATCCCCGTTATGGTGAGCGTCGCCTGTCCGACCGCGACGAGGTTTATCGTGGATCCGATGGACGCTATTACTGCAAGCGGAGTGACGGGACGACCGGTCTCATCATCGGAGCCGCGAGCGGCGGGATTCTCGGCAACATCATCGACGGCGGTCGCCATCGTACCGCCGGTACGCTGATCGGCGGCGCGCTGGGCGCGCTTGCCGGCCGATCGATCGAGCAAAACGACATCCGCTGCCGGTAAAACGCCCTGTCCACGGGAAGCATGAAGTCGTGACCGTGGACAAGCCGCATCGACTATCTCGCAACCCTGACGCCGTCCAGAATGGCAAGTTAGAGGCCATCATCGTGACCCACAACACTCGCGCTCGTGCCGGATGTTCCGCCTATAGCCGCCTCTGGCTTGGCTCCGCGCTGATACTCGCTGCTTCCCTCTCTCCGGCGATTTCTCCGGCCCAGGCCGCTGCTGCGGAGAACGACATTTCGCAGCGTCGGGTATTGTGCACCCGCTCGATTGCGCTCTCCGGCTTCGATCAGGTCATGGACGCCAACATCCGCGAAGCGGTCGAAGACTCCTTCCGGACGCTGTCCGCCGCCTTCCCCGACGACACAGATACAATCTCCGCCTATCGCGACTCATTGGGAGAGGCGATGGTGGCTGCGAAGGCCCCCGTCCTTTCAAGGCTTCGCGAGAGTTGCGCGGCGGCCTTCACAGTGGAAGAGTTGACGGGAATTAACGCCTTCTATGAGAGCAGTGCCGGTCGCGCCTGGCTCGAAAAGGGCCGCGCGCTCATGGTTCCGGCACTTGAGAAGGCGGTGAGCGATGTCACTCCCGAGATCATTGTCGATGCACAAAGACGATTCTGCGCCCGCTTGGGTGGGTGCAAGAAAGAGCCGGCGGCATCCTCTGCCCATCCGACATTGTGAGAACGTTCGGCGATCCCGCTGGGAGCGTCTCGCGAAACTGGCCGGATGTCGAATGGTGGCGTGCCGAATCGGGTCCGAACCACCCTGAAAAGATCGAGCCCTGCGGAAAAGCACGTAGAGACCTGGACGTGCAAAGCTTGCTAGTCAAAGATCAATCAGAAGCGATGATGAAGATCCGGATCGTACAATTTGTGCAGATGCTCGGATGGTCGGTGGCGCAACGGTGGAAATGCGCCAGGCGCGATGCAGGATCCGGGGTTTCGCCTGCCGCCCACGACCGGGCGATATCGTATCGATTTTGATATCAAGCGGGAAATGAAGATGGCCTCGCCAGTCGATGAGTTCGTCCGTGTTGGCCAGCTGAACTTCCAGCTTGGCCTTGTCCTGACGGATATCGCGCGTGCTGCCTGGGAACGCTTCGTCCAGATCAGCGAAAAGATTAGCATCGAATGTTCCACGGAATCGGATGCGGTGATGCAGCGACTTTTCCAGCCCAATGCTGAAAGTCAGACAGATGTTCGCGGCGGTCAATGGGATGATATCGTCGCCGATGTGGAGGAATGGCGGCTGGAGACGATGGAGCGGAGCAGGACGGCCTGCGAGGACTGGCGGCGGGCTTGGCTCAATGGGGCAACGAGTGAGTCGCTGCTCCCAGCCGCTTCGACGATCTTATGTCCTTGGCCCGTCGCCCTTACGGACCAGGCTGATATAGGTCAGACAAGGTCAGCTGGCGATACCTGAGAAGAAACCCGCTCGACTCTTCGCGGGCCATGCTGGTCGCAGGGACCAGCGGCGCTCACCTCGTCGCCCAGACGCCCGGGATGGCTTTTTCGAAGGAACCTGCCGGAGCGAACGCAGCCATCCAGACAGTGGAGATCGACTCGAGCGTTTCGGTCGATGGCGTGACCGACGAGAAGGAGGAGATCGAACGCCGTCAGGTGCGCATTCTCAACCGACAGGGTGCGGCGATGCTCGCTGCAGAGAAGCAACGTGCGGATGCCATTCAGCGCAACTATGATGAGGCTATGGTCGCCACGTACGTTGACATCCACAGGAAGGCGACTTGGTGACCAAGCGCCTCCATGCTCAAGCCGCCCGGCAGAACGATATCTTGTTCGGCAATCGCCTCGCATCGGGAGGGCTGACAAAGCCGCGATGAATATAGGGGGGTGAAGATTTCTGGAGTTGGGATCGATGCGTCCCGCCAAGATAGGCGAGCATGGCAATCCGTGCCCTGTGAACCCGGCTTTTCAGAACTGCCAGTGATACGCCGCATTGTTCGGCAGCGGCCTCATAGGCGAGTTGGTCCTCGACCACGGCAAGCAGCGCCTGCCGGTTGGATTCGGAGAGCGCTGCCAGAGCCTGGCCGAACTCCTCGCGCAGAAGGCCAATCTCCTGATCCGGTGGCGAAACCGGCAAGCTATGCATCGCGAGATCGTTCCAATCGACCTTCCTGCGCTCGCGCCGCACATGTGAGAGGAAGAGGTTGCGCAGGATCGTGAAGGTCCATGCCTTGAAGTTGCTTCCGGTTTCGAAGCGCTCGCGCGCTTTCCATGCTCGCGACAATGCCTCCTGCACCAGATCCTCGGCTCCGTCGGCGCCATTGGTGAGCCGTCGCGCATAACGGGTGAGCGCTGGTAGTGATGCCCGTGTCGCACAGTCGAATTCTCCCGGGGTCATGGATTTCGCTCTACCTTCGGAGTTGCTTGCGACATCATTCTTTGTGTCGACGACATTGGTTATCGACGGCCGATTGACGACCTCACCGTCCACGACGGCGCGGCCACAGGCGCACTGGCGGCACATAAAAGGCGACGAGGCAGGTCAACGCCAGGAACACGAGGGCTATAGCCATGGCCACGACCCAGAAGCGGGGATCTTCTTTCGACACGAACCAGCCCGCGATCAGCGCGGGTATGATCAGCAGCAACCTGGCGACCCAAGCCATATTTCCATCCTGACATCATCCACCAGGACACTGCATCCCAGCTATTGTTGAAGGTGGGCACCGGCACAGGGCAGGTGATCCGCGATTTCGAACAAGAAGTTAGCCCGGGCATGATGGTGCGGGCATACGTAAGTTTACGAAACCGCGACGGCGGCTCGGCCCTTGGTCGTTGCCGCAGATGACAATGATTCACGCATGACCATCCGTTCCCCCAACGCTTCCAACCGCCCCTCGCCGGAAATCTAAGGACTTTTGCGCATTGCCCGCAGACCTTCGATCTCCTTCTTATGCTCTTGGGCCGCCGCAAAGAACCGGCCGGCGATGTCCGCACATGAACCGACTCGAAACTGGGAGCAGCTGTGACGACAGAGACCGCGAAAGCCAACGACAGCCTCCCCAGTGAACCGCGGCACATCGACTTTCTCATCGTCGGCGGCGGCGTGGCGAGCGCGACCGCAGCCGAGACGCTGCGCGCCGAGGGTGCGAGCGGCTCTGTTCTCATATTATCGGCGGACGATTTACCGCCCTATCATCGCCCGCCTTTGTCCAAGCAGTTGCTGCCCGAACGTGAAGACGAGGAACGGATCTTCGTCCATCCGAAAGGTTTCTACGACGAGCGTGACATCGAACTGCGGCTCAACAGCCCGGTGGTCGGCGTGGACACCGTCAGACAGATCGTGCGGACCGCGGCAGGCGAAAGAATCGCCTATGGCAAGCTTCTGATCGCCACGGGAGCGACGCCGAAGTTGCTCGGGGTTCCGGGAGAGGCGCTCGCGGGCGTTCACACGCTACGGACCAAGGCCGACACGGACGCCATCCGCGAAGCCGCCGGGACGGCCAAGCACGCAGTCGTCATCGGCGCCAGCTTTCTCGGCATGGAAATCGCCATGTCGCTGGTGGCACGTGGGCTCGACGTCACCATCCTCGAGCGCGGAAGCGTGCTCCTTCCCCATCTCGAGGCGTCGGACCTTTCGGCCCATTTCGAACGCCGTGCGAAGAACCAGGGCGCTGCGGTGGTGCTGAATGACACCGCTGTGGCGTTTCACGGGAGCGAGACGGTCGAAGAAATCGAAACGAGCGCCGGCCGACGGATAACGTGCGATCTGGTCGTGGTCAGTATCGGCGTCGCGCCCACCAGCGGTTTTCTGGAAGGCAGCGGGATTGCGCTGGAAGACGGCTATATCGCCATCGACGCGCTGCTGCGAGCGAGCGTGCCCAATGTCTTCGCCGCAGGAGACGTCACGAGCTTCTACGATCCCGTCTTCGCGCGCCGGCGCCATATCGAGCATTGGGACAATGCCATAAAGCAGGCGCGCCTCGCAGCGCGAAACATGCTGGGCCGACGCCTGAGATATGACGAAGTCTCCTATTTCTTCTGCGAGGTCGGCGACATCGGCTTCAACGTGCTGGGCGCGACCGAGGAAGTCGACGAATGGATCACCCGGGGCTCGCTGGACGACGGCTCATTCGCGATGTTCTATCTCAAGGGCGACGTGCCGCGCGCGCTGTTCTCGACCGGACGACCCGCCGACGAGACACGTGTTGCCTAAGGGCTCATCCGTTATCGGGTCAACTTCGGCTCGGTGAAGGAGCGCCTGCCGGAGGCGGATTTTGCGCTCGATCAGATCCCGACGCAGACCGCGCTGATCCTGCAGGGCGGCGGCGCGCTGGGCGCGTTCGAATGCGGGGTCGTCAAGGCCCTGGAGGAAGAGCAGCTTTTCCCGGACATCGTCGCGGGTGTTTCGATCGGCGCGTTCAATGGCGCCGTCATTGCCAGCAATCCCCGGCAGGCGACGCAGGCCCTGGAAGCCTTCTGGAACGAACTGGCCGTGCTAACCCCGACGCTCTCGCCCGCAATTTTCCGGCAGACGGTGGCCGCGGCCCAGATCCTGACGTGCGGCGTGCCGAATTTCTTCAGGGCGAGGTGGCTGCCACCGTTCACCCCGCTGGAATGGCCCGTGGCCTGGACAAGCTATTATGACACGACGCCCATGCGCCAGCTGATTGCGAAACATGTCGACTTCGCCGCGCTCAAGACGAGCCCGGTGCGCCTGCTGATCAGCGCCGTCAACGTGGCGACCGCAGAACTCGAGGTCTTCGACAGCTATGTCGATGACCTCACGCCGGACCATATCGTGGCGAGCGGCAGCTTGCCGCCAGGCTTCCCGTGGACGGTGATCGACGGCAAGGCCTATTGGGATGGCGGCATTATCAGCAACTCGCCGCTCGATCTCGTCGTCGACCGCTGCGGCCCGGACGGCAAGCGGGTCTTCATCGTCGACCTTTATTCGGGACAGCGGGCGCTTCCCTCCAACATGATCGAGGTTCTGGCCCGGCGCGACGAGATCGTTTATTCCGAGCGGGTGCGGAGCGATCTGCACTACCGGGAGACGGTCGACAGCTATCGCAGGCTCATTGACCATGTTCTCAGCTATGTCGATCCCGCCAGCGCGGCCCGGGTCAAGCATCTGCCCGATTATATCCAGCTCATGGGGGACGGCGCGCCGACGAGGATCACCCGGTTCGTGCGGACCGGCCAATCGGACGAGCATTCCTCGGGCGACTATGATTTTTCGGATGTGGCGATCGAGGCCAGCCGGTCCGAAGGCTATGCGGTCGCAAAAGGAATACTCGGCCAGGCGCGCGCGCCTTCCGCGGATCCCGCACGGCCATGATGGCTACATGGACCCCACCGCGTTCTTGCCGATCCGCCAGCGCCACAGGAGGAGTGTGATCAGCGCGATCGCAGCGAAACAGGAGCCGGCGGCAAATGTTAGTTTCGGCCCGTATCCGTCCCAAAGGCCACCCGCGACGACGCTCGCGACCAGCATGGAGATCCCCTGAGCAAAGCTGAAGATGCCGAAGCCCGTCCCGCGCAACCGCGCAGGCGCCGTATCGGCCACGAGGCTGGCGAAGAGCCCCTGGGTCAGCCCCATGTGCAGGCCCCAGAATAGCACGCCCAGCATGACGCCGGCGACCGTCGTGCCGAAGGCGAGAATGAGATCGGCGCCAATCAGGCAGGCGATGCCTATAGCGAGAAGACCTGTCCGGCCGATGCGGTCGGACAGCACGCCCGCCGGATATGCCGAGCCGGCGTAGACGATGTTCATCACCACCATCACGCTCGGGACAAAGGCAAGCGGCAGGCCCGTATGCTGGGCGCGCAGGATGAGAAAGGCCTCGGAAAACCGTGCGAAGGTGAAGATGATCGCGATGCCCGTCGCCATCCAGAAGGCGACCGGCATGAGACCGGCATCCGACAGCCGGAGTCTCTCCTTCCCCTCGGCATGGTGTTGCGGCGGCTCGCGGACGCCGAAGATCATGATCCCGAGCGAGGCAAGAGCCGGGACTACGGCGATCCAGAATACCAGGCGAATATTGTCGGAGCTGAGCGCCATGAGCGCGATTGCGGCAAGCGGGCCGACGACGGCGCCCACCGTATCGAGCGATTGACGCAGGCCAAAGCTCGCGCCGCGCAGGTCAGGCGGCGCAATGTCGGCGATGAGGGCGTCGCGGGGCGCGTCGCGCACGCCCTTGCCGATCCGGTCGATAAAGCGCGCCGCGACCACCCAGCCGATCGTCGCGGCGAGCGGGAAAACGGGCTTGGTCAGGGCGGCGAGACCGTAACCCACCGTCGTCAGCAGCTTGCGCCGGCCGAGCCAGTCCGACAGCCCGCCTGAAAAAAGCTTGGTCACATTGGCGATGGCTTCCGCGATGCCCTCGATCACGCCGAGGGTCAGCGCGGACGCACCAAGCGTGGTCACAAGAAAGACCGGCAGCAACGCGTGGATCATCTCCGAAGAAATATCCATGAACATGCTGACGAAACCCAGCATCCAGACACCCGACGGCATCGCGCGTGACAGGGCGCGGGCGGGAGGCGATTCAGCCACGATGGGGAGGGACGCCGGCAAAACCGGTTGGGAATGATCGCGCCGCCTGGGCCACGAGGCGTCCCGCGCTCATTCCGGTGCGGGTTTCAACCATCGCGGCGGACCGGGTGACCATGAAGGATGTGGATATAGTTGGCGCGCTCGAACGCCGCTGGATCCTTGAGGTGCCGCTGGCTCATTCTGCCGCGCACATCGGCCAGCGAGGCGACACCTCGCGCGGCAAGCAGCGTGGTCAGTCCCTCGATCAATGTCTTCATGTGCGGGATGCCATGCCGCAGCAGCGCCGAGGTCGTCATCACGGTATCGGCGCCCGCCAGCAGATATTTCAGCACATCGCCCGGCGCCTCGACGCCGGTGCTTGCGCCAAGCGAGGCCCCTACCCGCCCGTGCAGCACCGCGATCCACAGCAGCGGCAACCGCATCTCCGCCGGCGTGCTGAGCTCGAGGTCCAGTTTCAGTTCAAGCGTAACAAGATCGATGTCGGGCTGGTAGAAGCGGTTGAACAGCACCAGAGCGTCCGCGCCCTCGCCGGCGAGGGCGTGCGCCATCGCCGCCATGCCGCTGAAATAGGGGCTGAGCTTGACCGCGACGGGAATGGCGACGACAGCCTTCACGGCTTTCAGGGTGTCGATATAGCGCTGCTCGACCGCGCGGCCGTCCGCTGTCGGGTCGGCCGCGATAAAGTAGATATTGAGTTCGATCGCATCGGCTCCGGCCTGTTCAAGATCGCGGGCGTATTCGGCCCAAACTTCGCCGGACACGCAGTTCAGGCTGGCGATCACCGGTATTGCGACGGCCTGCTTCGCGCGTCGGACGATATCGAGATAGCGCTCTGGTCCAAAGCCGTACCCGCCATAGAGCGGGAAATAGCTCTGGGCCTCGGCCGAACCGGTCGCTGCAAGTTGGCCCTGCCGCTCGAGCGCGTGGCGCTCGGCGTCGATCTCCTCCTCGAAGATCGAGGGAAGCACCACGGCACCCGCGCCATGGTCCTCCAGCGCCCGCAGCGTCTTGATTTCCCCGTTCTGCGGCGCTGCCGAGGCGATCAGCGGGTTGTTCAGGCGCAATCCCATATAGTGGGTGGTCAGGTCCATGCGCCGCTCCCGGTCAAAGGCGCGAGATGCGAGCCTGCCCGGCACGAACCGTTCCACGACCGGCCCCATGCTGCCACGCCAGAGCGATGTTGCCCCTTGGCGCGCGCGAGACGCGTGCGCGGGAACGAACGGTTGCAGGCGACGGGCCGCGTCATCCCGCCTCGCCCGAACGGTCACCCGCGGCTGGCGCGACAGCCGGTCGCCCGGCCTCGCGCGTGTTGGGATGGAAGGCATCGCCACCGCGGTTCGCGAGCGCCTCGTATTGGCGATATTTTTCGTCAGCGACCTGCTGTGCCTGGGCGAGCAGCGCCGCGGCTACGGCCGGATCGCTCTGGGCGAGCGCGCGATAGCGCAACTCGTTATAGGCATAGTCCTTGAACGCTATCGTCGGCCGCGGTGAATCGAGCAGGAACGGCCTTTCACCGATCGCGCGCATCGCCGGGTTGAAACGGAACAGCGGCCAGTATCCGCTGGCGGTCGCCAGATCCTGCTGCTTCATGCCATGGCGCAGGTCGAAGCCGTGCGCGATGCAATGGCTGTAGGCGATGATCAGCGACGGGCCCGGATAGGCCTCGGCTTCCCGCATCGCGAGCAATGTGTGCTGGGGGTTGGCCCCCATCGCGACCTGGGCGACATAGACGTCGCCATAGGCGATCGCCTGCAGCGCCAGATCCTTGCGCGCCGCGCGCTTGCCCGCCGACGCGAATTTGGCGACGGCGCCGAGCGGGGTTGCCTTGGAGGCCTGGCCGCCGGTGTTGGAGTAGACTTCGGTGTCGAGCACGAGGATGTTCACGTCCCGGCCGCTCGCCAGGACGTGGTCAAGGCCGCCATAGCCGATGTCGTAAGCCCAGCCGTCACCGCCGACTATCCAGATGCTGCGCCTAACGAGATGGTCGACGACCGAAAGAAGATCACGGGCCCGCTCGTCATCCAGCGCGGCGAGCTTTTGCTTCAGGGCATCGACACGGGCGCGCTGGGCGCGCAGGTCAGACTCGCGATCCTGTGGCGCGTCGAGGATTGCGCGAGTGACATCCCCGCCCAGCATCGTCGCCAGATCGCTTAACAGCGTCCGTGCCAGATCGAGATGCTTGTCCGCCGCAAGGCGAAAGCCCAATCCGAACTCGGCATTGTCCTCGAAGAGGGAGTTCGACCAGGCGGGGCCGCGGCCGGAGGCATCCTTCGTCCAGGGCGTGACGGGAAGATTGCCGCCGTAGATCGACGAGCAGCCGGTCGCGTTGGCGATCTGCAACCGATCGCCAAACAGCTGCGACAGGAGCTTGAGATAGGGCGTCTCGCCGCAGCCGGCGCAGGCGCCCGGGAATTCGAACAGCGGCTCGAGGAACTGCACGCCGCGCACATTGGCGAAATCGACGCGCGCGCGATCGTTGACCGGCAGCGTTTCGAAGAAGGCGATGCTGGCCTTCCCCGTCTCAAGGATCGGCGCCTTGTCCGCAAGGTTGATCGCCTTCCTGCCCGGTTCGCGCGAACTGTGCGCGGGACAGACCTCGACGCAAATGCCGCAACCGGTGCAGTCCTCCAGATAGACCTCCAGCGCGAAGCGAACCTCAGGGTTCCCGCGGGAGTTGACCGGCGCGTGCTTGAACCCTTCCGGCGCGCCGTCGCAGGCATCCTGCGTGAAATATTTCGAACGGATGACGCTATGCGGGCAAGCAAAACCACATTGGCCGCACTGGATGCAGACGTCCGGATCCCAGAGCGCGACGCTCTCCGAGATGTTCCGCTTCTCGTACGCCGCGGTTCCGGAAGGATAGGTTCCATCGACCGGCAGTTGGCTGACGCGGAGATCGTCGCCGCGACCACGCATCATGCTGGCAGTCACTTCCTGGACGAACGCCGGCGCGCGCGACGGCACCGTTGGCGGTCGTTCGAACAGGCTCGTCACGGTGGACGGCACCGCCACCTCGAACAGATTGGCCAGCGCATGGTCGACTGCCGCGAAATTCGCGCGCACCACGCCCGCGCCCTTGATCCCGTAGCTCGCCTCGATCGCGTGCTTGATCCGCCCGATCGCCTGGTCGCGCGGCAGCACGCCCGAAATGGCGAAGAAGCAGGTCTGCAGCACGGTGTTGATCCGCTCGCCCAGGCCCGCCTCGCGCGCGACCCTGGATGCGTCGATCACGAAGAAACGCAGCTTCTTTTCCACAATCTGGTGCTGGAGCGAACGTGGCAGATGATGCCAGGCGGCCTCCGACTCATGAGGCGTGTTGAGCAGGAATGTCCCGCCCTCGGCCGCAAGCCGCAGCACGTCGAGGCGGTCGAGAAGGCCATACTGGTGGCAGGCTATGAAGTTGGCCGATTCGATCAGATAGCTCGATCCGATGGGATGCTTTCCGAACCGCAGGTGCGAGATCGTCTGCGCGCCCGATTTGTGCGAGTCATAGACGAAATAGCCCTGAGCATAGCTGTTGGCATCCTCGGCGAGGATCTTGACGCTGTCCTTGTTGGCGCCGACCGTGCCGTCGGCGCCGAGCCCGAAGAACAGGGCCCGCACGACATCCTCGCGTTCGAGCGAGAAATCCGGATCGACGGGCAGACTGGTCTGCGAGACGTCATCCTCGATGCCAACGGTGAAACCGTGCTTCGGGCTGGAACTGCTCAACTCGTCGAACACGGCTTTCGCTTGCGCCGGATTGAAGTTCTTCGAACCCAGACCATAGCGTCCGCCGATCACCCGCGGCATGGCCGCGCGCGTACCGCTTGCCGCCGCCTGGGCCAGCGTCGCGACGACATCCTGGTAGAGCGGCTCGCCCGATGCGCCCGGTTCCTTGGTCTGCTCGATCACCGCGATCGCACGGCAGGTCTCGGGCAGGGCCTGCAGGAACTGCTCGGTCGCGAAGGGGCGGTAGAGCCGCACCTGCAACACGCCGACGGACTCGCCCTGCGCTCCGAGGAACGCCGCCGTCTCGCATGCGGTCGCCACGCCCGAACCCATCAGCACGATCACGCGCTCGGCGTCGCTCGGCCCGGTATATTCGAACAGATGGTAGGCCCGGCCGGTCAGCGCGGCGAAGCGGTCCATCGTCGCCTGCACGATCGCGGGCAGGCGGGCGTAATAGGGGTTCACCGTCTCGCGCGCCTGGAAGAAGGTATCCGGATTATGCGCCGTGCCGCGCACGTCGGGATGCTCGGGTGTCAGTGCCCGCGCCCGGTGCGCGCGAACGAGATCTTGGTCGATCATAGCCCGGATCTGAACATCGGAGAGCAGAGTGATCTTGTTGAGCTCGTGCGAGGTTCGAAAGCCGTCGAAGAAATGCAGGAACGGAATGCGGGCCTTGAGCGTCGCCGCCTGCGCGATCAGCGCTGCGTCATGGGCCTCCTGCACCGAGGCGGACGACAGCAGGGCAAAGCCGGTCGTCCGCACTGCCATGACATCAGAATGATCGCCGAAGATCGAAAGCGCCTGAGTCGCGATCGCCCGGGCGGCGACATGGAACACGGTCGAGGTCAGCTCGCCGGCGATCTTGAACATGTTGGGCAGCATCAGCAGCAACCCCTGCGATGCCGTGAAAGTCGTCGTGAGCGCACCGGACTGCAGCGCACCATGGACGGCACCGGCAGCGCCGCCTTCGCTCTGCATTTCCTGCACGACCGGCACATTGCCCCAGATGTTGGTCAGTCCCCGCGCCGACCATTCGTCGGCCAGTTCGGCCATCGTCGAGGATGGCGTGATCGGATAGATCGCGCACACCTCGTTGATCCGATAGGCGACATGGGCAACTGCGGTGTTGCCGTCCATGATCTCGGTGCGGGGCATATCGGGCTGCATCACGCCTTTCTTCAGCTCGCTGCCGGTTCGGGGATCATCTCGATCGCATGGCAGGGGCAGGCCTCGTAACAGACGCCGCATCCGGTGCAGCGATCGTAGAGAAACTGGTAGCGCAGCCCGGGGCCGAGTTTCTCGATCGCCTGCTCGGGGCAGGCCGCATAGCATTGGTCGCACTCGAAACAATTGCCGCAGGACAGGCAACGCTGCGCCTCGTAACGGGCGTCCGCTTCGCCCAGCCCGGCTACCACCTCCTCGAATCCGGCGGATCGCGTCGCGGCCGGCAGCGCGGCCTGCGTGCGCTGCTCGGCATCGCTGTAGATCGGCAGATGCAGCATCTCGAACCCAACAACGGGGCGCGGCTGTGCGGGCTGCACGTCCTCGCCGCGCAGCCAGCCGTCGATGGCGCGCGCCGCTTTCTTGCCGTGCCCGACGGCAGCTGTGACGGTGCGCTCGCTCGGCACCATATCGCCGCCCGCGAAAATGCCGGGATGGCCGGTCATCATGTTCGGGGCGACGACGACGGTGCCGTCCGCCGCGACCTCGATACCCGGGATCTTCGCGAGGAAACCGCTTTCGGCCTGCTGCCCCAGCGCCAGCACGAGCGTGTCCGCCGTCAGCGTTTCGATTTCGCCGGTACCGCGTGGCGTGCCGTCGGCCCCCAGCTCCATGACCTCGACCGTCAGGCTCGGGCCGGCGATGTCCCTGATGCTGGTCAGCCACCGGATCTTCACGCCCTCCTGCAGTGCCTCCTCGGCCTCGAAGGCGTGGGCCGCCATATGCGCCCGGTCGCGATGATAGATGATCAGCGCTTCGTCGGCGCCCAGGCGCCTGGCGGTACGGGCGGCATCCATCGCCGTGTTGCCGCCGCCATAGATGGCCACCCGCCGCCCCAGTTTTGGGTGCTCGCCGGCCCCGACCCCGCGGAGCAGGCTGACCGCGTCGAGGACATGCGCGGCGTCGCGCGCGGGAATGTCGACATGCCTGGAGGCATGCGCTCCAATCGCGACGAACGCGGCGTCGAAGCCGCCAGCATCCTTCTCCGCGAGCAGATCCTCGACCTTGTGATCGAGGACGATGCTGACGCCCATCGCCTCGATCCGCTGCACCTCGCGCATCAGCTCCTCGCGCGGTAGCCGGTAGGCCGGGATGCCGAAATACATCATCCCGCCCGGCAACGGGCCAGCATCCCGGATTTCCACCGTGTGACCCAGCCGCGCCAGATGATAGGCGGCGGAAAGACCGCTCGGTCCCGCCCCAACGATCAGCACGCGCTTGCCGGAGGGGGTTGCCTCGACAGGCAGACGCCAGCCTTCGCGGGCCGCCTCGTCGCCGAGGAAGCGCTCCACCGCGTGGATCGAGACAGCGCTGTCGATGTCCTTGCGATTACAGCTCGCTTCGCACGGGTGATAGCAGACCCGCCCGTGAATGGCCGGCAAGGGATTATCCTGCACCAGCGTCAGCCAGGCCTCACGGTAGCGACCCGCCCGGGCATGGGCGAGCCAGGCCTGGATGTCCTCGCCTGCCGGGCACGCATGATTGCAAGGCGGTAGAAGATCAAGATAGAGCGGATGGCGCGTGCGCACCGGTCCAGTGCCCGGCTGGGCAACCAGATCGATGAGGGGTGTGAAATCGCTCATCATCGCGGTCCTGCCGGGCATATCGGCCGAGCCATCGGCTTCGCGCGGTGGCCCCTTTGTCCGAGAAGACGCTCATTGGACGATGACACGATACCGGCCGCTGGACAGCTGGGCAGACACATGGTGCGCATCGCATCATGTGAGCGTGAATCTGCTGCCTGACGACCGGCGGGAGCCACGCCGTCAGGCGGCAGGCTGCGTGTTGGCCGACGCCGCGTTCCTGGCCGCGCCGGCGAGCAGCTTCGCGGGATTCCAGGCATCAGCCATGGAGCGCTGCCAGGCTTCCCACGCGCTGGCGAGCGTCCGGGTCGTTCGCTCCCGGCTCTTGTTCACGGAGGCAAGAACGCCTTCGCCGAGATTGCCCGGAGCGATCAGCGAAAAAGGCAAAAATCCGGCCTTGCCATTGGTCTCAGCCGGTTTGCCGACATGCGTGAACGCCTTCCCCGCAAGATCCATCCAATCTTCTCCGGCCTGGCGGGCTGTCTCGACCATGCTTGTCGCGAGGCGGACATTAGCCTCGGAAGTCGCGGTCAGTTGATCGAGGGGATAGGTCATCGAGTCTTCTCCTGCGGTGCGAATTCAAGGGGAAGCATGCGTTGTGGCGAAACGCAGAACCGACATGCATTGGGAATGCTACGTAGGCCGGTTTGGGAAGTTTGCCGACAGCGGCACGGGCTGCGGGACGCGCGGCGGTAACACTATCGGCTGCCTGCGTGAACGCCGAACGCGAGAGAGTGAATCTCCGCACAAAGCAACGCCCGTTGAGATTTTGCACCGATGTGGATGTGAAAGTACGCGGAAATGGAGTCCGAAATGCGAACTCTCGGCATATGTGAGCGCCCATTGGGTCGGGCCATGCTATGATCTGTCAGACGACTCGGACAGGTCCGGGCAGCGTTCCGAAGGAACAGCGGCCATGAAGGAATTTGTTACCCAGACCAATATCGAGCGGTTCGAGAATCTGCTCGCGAGCGAAACCGACGCCTGCAAGGCGACGACTCTTCGCGGACTGCTGGCAGTCGAAAAGGCGAAGGCTGTCGCGGCCCGGCGGAGCGAGCCGGGGGACATTCGAGTGATATCGGCGGTCCCCGTAATCTGAATCTAATGGAAAACTTCACCTCCCGCGAGGTGCGGCGTGTGGGTTGACAGGCGACGCGGTCGCTGATCCAGCAAGGCCCGGCGATGGTTGACGCATGTCCGCGAATGTCCTGCGCGAGCCTCCGGGCTATCGCGATCCTCCATCCAGCCGCGGCGCACGTCGGAGCCTCAACGCGGCCACGAGAATGGGATGGCCGTTTCACCCTCCCTGTCTCCACTCGCGCCGAAACGACGCTCGAAGATGATGCCGCGCCCGACACCATCAATCGCGACGACGGTGCTGCACCGCGTCCCGTAAACCGGATCGCGGATAAAAATCGGCGAAAGAGGTGGCTCCTGCACCACGTCAGATGGGCCGACCGGCCAATCGGACGGTTCCGTAAGGGTCTCTTCCGTTAGTCCGTCCAGAAGACTCTCGGGGTGCTGCGCGCCGGCGCCGATCCAGTCGCGAAGAACGGCCTTGAGGCGAACAGTCTTGGGCCAGGGCTCGTCCAGCCCGCCGTTGGACAGACCATAGACCTGCGGCGGCAGGATGTGCCGCGTGGGACCGGGCCTGTTGGACCAGAATTCGGCCTGGCCGGGCTGGACCACGATGAGGTTGAACGGATTGAAATCCACGAGGTCCGCGTCGGCTGGTTCGGCATATCGCCCCTCCCCCGCCAACAGATCCTTCAATAGAAGGCCGCGGGACGGTCGGCCTGGCTCCGACGGCCCGAAGCCTCGCAGGTTCGTGACCACGGCAAACCGTCCCTGCTCCGAGGCGCCGAGCCATGTGCCGCCCGATAGCAGATCCCTGCCCGCAAGCACATGATCGGGCTCGTCCCATCGTCGTAACGGTTCTGCAGGGCGCGCGTGAAACTCGTCACGGTTGCCGGCAACGACGAGGCGCCAATTCGGGTGCGCGCACCACGCCAATGCTAAGACGCACATATCCGCTCGCCGACGGCTGCCGGATCAATCGAAACGCTGTCCAACGAGATGGCGTTCCGTTTCCGACACGCAAGAGCGGGCGGTCTCGGGACTTTAAGTTGCCGCTCGCCGTTTCGGCCGACAACCTGATCAGGCCCGGCAACACCTATCATCATCTGTTTCCTCCCGTTTGTCGCCATAGCCGTTTCGCAGGGCTGTCACGCGTGTGCCGCCCACAATGCGCGCGCCGATGTGCGGCGAATAGATCTGCTCGCCGGGCAACGCGTCATTGCTTGCCCAAACGAAGCGTATCGTGCTCAGGGACCGTCAGAACGGCCGCTCAGCATCATCGCTGATAGCTTCAGCCGCCGCGAGTGTCTTCGCGCACGTGCAGCGGACGCCCACTAAGGAATCATTGTCGCGGCCGTCAGGCTGTCGTCAGTAAGCAGCCCTATCGATTGGGCAAAGGAGATGTCGATGCTCGTGGCAAACCCCGCTGGTGGCAATACATTCAAGGTCTGGGACGCGCCGCTCAGGCTGTTTCACTGGCTGCTCGTCGCTGCGATAACAGCGGCCTTCCTATCCTCGGAAGGTGACAGTCCGATCGCCGCCTGGCACATGGCGGCCGGCTGGGTCGCGGCCGTGCTCCTTGCGTTTCGCCTGATCTGGGGATTTGTCGGAGGCGAGCATGCGCGGTTCGTGAATTTCATCCGGCCTTCGGGTATCGTGGCGCATATCCGTGGCCTCGTGACCGGCCATCCGGAGCGCACGGTCGGGCATAATCCGCTTGGCGCGCTTGCTGTGCTTGCCCTGTTCGCGGCGGTCGGCGCAGTCCTGTGGACCGGCATCCAGGTCGATGCGGGCAAAGCGGACGAAGACATCCACGAAGCGCTCGCCTACGGCATGCTGGCGCTGGTCGGCATCCATGTCGCCGCCGTTCTCGTGATGTCGCTAGTCACTCGCGACAACCTCGCCAGAGCGATGGTCACGGGTCGCAAGCGCACCGCACTCTACCCGGGCGCGCGGGATGCGCGGGTTCCGGGTTTCATGGCGGTCGTGCTGGGCGGCGTGGTCGTCATCGCGGCGGTGTTCGGCATCACGCGGTTCGATCCCGCCGCCTTCAGCCCGCAGGCGCATGGCGAGGCGGGAGAAGGCCAGGGCGGCGAGTACACAGCCGCCGGGCGCGGCGAAAATCCTGACGGGGATTGAGCGTAGCTCCCGGCGCGGTTTGACCTGGGCTGCCGCAACCTCCATGTCGCTCGTGCCAATATACGCAAAGAACAGGGGCAGAAGCCCTGGAACGGGCTATATTGGAGAGGTCCATTTTTATGCGTGTCCTTGTAGTCGAAGACAATGACCGGCTGGCGAAGCTGGTCGCGGACGGACTCCAACGCCGGGGCTTTTCGTGCGACGTTGCCGGTTGCCTGGCGGGTGCGGACAGCGCGATGGACAGCGCGGTCTATGACGCCATCGTCCTCGACCTAGGCCTGCCTGACGGCGACGGGATCGACTGGCTGGCCGCGCGGCGGCGATACCGGCAGGTCCCGCCCGCGATCGTCCAGACCGCGCGCGGCGCGCTGGAGGACCGGGTAACGGGACTTGACGCCGGCGCCGACGATTATGTCGTCAAGCCCGTGGAGATCGACGAACTGGCCGCACGCCTTCGCGCATTGCTTCGCCGCCCCGGCCCGCGCACCCAGACCGTGCTGCAAGTCGGGCCGCTACTGTTCGACACCGCTGGGCGGACAGCGCGCCATGACGGCAGGGAGATTGACCTGTCCCGCCGCGAGGCCGACCTGCTGGAACTGCTGATGCGGCGCGCGGGCGCGGTCGTTCGCCGGGAAGCCATCGAAGACGCGCTCTACAATTTCAACGAGCCCGTCACGCCCAATGCGGTGGAAGCGGCGATATCGCGGCTGCGGCGCAAGCTCGAAGATGCCGGCGCGGGTGGAAACCTCCATACCATCCGGGGCGTGGGCTATATGTTGCGGGACAATGGTGCATGACCTATCGGCGGTCCGTTTCCCGACGGCTGGTGCGTGGCCTGGGCTTGGTCGGGCTGGTCGGCACGGTCCTGCTGCTTGCGGCCGTCGCCTTCTTCTATCGGCTGTCGTTCGCAGACCTTGCCGCAGGCGAAGCGACGTCCCGCGCACTCAACGAGATGCTGGATCATGTCGCCCTGCCGGTGGTTATCCTGATGGCGCCGGTCGCGTTCGTCGGTCTCCGGGTCATCAGACAGGCCTTCACCCCGCTGGAAGAGGCGGCGGCGGAGATCGAGGCGGCACGCGGGCATGAGCGCGGCTTCCGGATCGATACCTCGCGAATGCCCTCCGAGGCGTTGCCGTTCACCGATGCGGTCAACGATCTGCTCACCCGGCTCGACGATGCGGCAATGCGTCAGGAGGCCTTCGCCGCCGACGTCGCGCACGAACTGCGCACGCCGCTCGCCGTGCTGTCGCTTGAACTCGACCGGCTCGATCACGCCGAGGCAGGCCGTCTCAAGGGAGATGTCGCGGCCATGCGCCGGCTGATCGACCAACTCATGCTGCTCGCCCAGATCGACGCCGCCACGGCGGCCCAACTGGTGCCGGAAGCCGTTTCGCTGACGGATGTGGCGACCGACGTCGTCAGTTTCATGGCCCCGGGGATCATCGCGACGGGCAAGACCATCGCCCTCGAAACCCGAGAGCAATCGCCGATCGTCCGTGGACGGCGCGAGGCGATCGCGGCGGCCCTGCGCAATCTCATCGAGAATGCTGTGCGCGTGACGCCCGCCGGCGGGGCTGTCCATGTCAGCGTCGGTCCCGGAGCGGCGATCGGTGTTCGAGACGATGGGCCGGGCCTTTCGCCCGATCGCCTGCGCGATCTTGTGCGGCGCCACAGCCGCGCCGACCATGCGAGCAAGGACGGCGCGGGGCTGGGCCTCGCGATCGTCGACCGGATCATGGCGGCGCACGGCGGGATGCTCGCGACCGATTCGGACAGGCGCGAGTTGTCGCTCCGCTTTCCCGGCGCCTGACGTTCCGCTCCCGTCAGGGAGTCGTCAGCTTCGTCCGCTAGGCGAAAGCCATGTTGAACCGCAGCTTCATCCTTGCCGGCGTCGCCGTGATCGCGCTGACGCTTGCCGGCCTGTGGTGGTTGACCACCCGTGCCGGCACGGCGCCGCCCGCCGCTCAGTCCAGCCCCCCTGTGGACTCTGCGAGCGCGGCGCCGGGCCATCTACGCGTCGAGGCCAGGCAGGCGGCGCAACTCGGTATCCGCCTTGCACCCGCCGTTGCGGCGAGCGAAGCGCCGCTCGCGATCGTGCCCGCCCTGATCCAGCCGCCCGCCAATGCGCGCGTGGCTGTGGCCGCAACCTTTCCGGGCGTGGTGATGCGCACCCTGGTCGTCGAAGGCGACACGGTGCGGCGTGGACAGCCACTTGCGGTGATTTCGAGCCGCGAGGTGCTGATGATGGGCGCGGACCTGACGCGCGCGAACGTACGGCTGGGGGTCGCTCGATCGAATGCCGCTCGTCTCTCGCAACTCAGTCGTGAGGGCATCATTGCCGGCGCCCGTGCCGACGAGGCCAGTGCGATCGCCGTGGAAACGAGCGCCGATGTTTCGGAGAAGGCGCGTATCCTGCACATGGTCAACGGCCATGGTGCAAGCGGCAGCTACACGCTGACGGCACCGATCGCCGGCCGCATCACCACGGCCAGGATCCAGACCGGAAATTCGGTGGAGGGCACGAGCGCGCCTTATGTGATCGATGCAGCGAACCGCTACGAAGTGCTTGGCCAGCTGCCCGAGCGGCTGGTTGGGCTGGTCCGTCCGGGCATGTTGGTGCGGATCGATCCGAACATACAGGGCCGCGTCACGGCGGTGGGGTCGACCATCGATCCTGCAACACGCTCGGCCAGCGTGAAGGCCGAGATCGCCGCCGGTCCAGGCATCGTGGCGGGGCGGGCGACCAATCTGCTGATTTCCGGCCCGGCTCCCGCGGGCGCGGTCGGCGTGCCTGCTGCCGCCGTCGCAACGATGAACAGCCGGACTGTCGTCTTCGTCGCCACCAAGGGCGGCTTTGCGGTGCGCGACGTGAAGAGCGGCGGGGCGAATGGAAGCCAGGCCATCCTGCTGTCTGGCGTGAAGCCCGGCGAGCAGGTCGTCATCGCCGGCACGAGCGCGCTCAAAGCGCTCGCCTTGTCGCGGTAACCGGCCAATGCTGCGCTCACTGGTCGCCGCGGCTCTATCCTATCGCGTGCTCGTGCTGGCTCTCGCGCTGACGGTTGCGGGCCTCGGTGCATGGGCCTTCGTGAACCTGCCGGTCGATGCCTATCCCAATATCGCTCAGACGCAGGTCAAGATGATCCTGAAGGCGCCAGGGATGACGCCCGAGGAGGTGGAGAGCCGCGTCATCACGCCGATCGAGATGGAGATGCTGGGCATTCCCAACCAGGCGATCCTGCGCTCCACCGCCAAATATGCCATTGCCGACATCACCATCGACTTCACCGACGGCACCGACATCTATTGGGCCCGCCAGCAGGTTGCCGAGCGCCTGTCGGGCGTGATGGCCGATCTGCCCGCGTCGGTCAGCGGCGGCCTCGCCCCGATCTCGACGCCGCTGTCCGACGTTTACATGTTCACGATCGAAGGGCCGCTCTCGCTCCAGCAGAAGCGCGAACTGCTCGACTGGACGATCCGGCCCGCGCTCAGGACCGTGCCCGGCGTGGCTGACGTGAACGCCTTGGGCGGTTTCGTGCGGACGTTCGAGGTCAGGCCCGATCTGGTGGCGCTTGCCGGCACGGGACTGTCGACCGCAGACATCAGCGCTGCGATCGAAAGCGGCAACCGCAACGACGGTGCCGGCCGCCTGACAAGCGGAGAAGAATCGCTGATCGTCCGCGCGGTCGGCGCGATCCGCACGGTGGAGGATCTCCAGTCGCTGGTGATCGCCAGTCGCGATGGCCGCATCGTCCAGTTGGGCGATGTCGCGACGATCGGGATCGGCAGCCTCACCCGTTACGGCGCCGTCAGCAAGAACGGCAAGGCCGAGGCGGTCGAGGGGCTGGTGATCGCCTTGCGCGGCGCCGATGCGCGGCAAGTGGTCGATGGCGTGCGCGCCAGGCTCGTTGAGGTCGAAAAGACGCTGCCCGCCGACACGCATGTCAACGTCTTCTACGACCGTTCCGATCTGATCGAACGCGCCATCGGCACGGTCGAGGAAGCTCTGCTCGAAGCGACGATCCTCGTTGTCGTGCTGCTCATCCTGTTCCTGGGCGACTGGCGGGCGGCGGCGATCGTCGCCGCGACCCTGCCGATGGCGGCCCTCATCACCTTCCTGTTCATGCGCGGCATGGGGTTGTCGGCGAACCTGATGAGCCTGGGCGGCCTCGCCATCGCCATCGGCATGCTGGTCGACGGCGCGGTGGTGGTGGTCGAGAATATCGTCGAGCGGCTCGGGCGGGCTCATGATGACGACCATCCGCGCCTCAATCATGTCTTCCAGGCGACCAACGAGGTGGTCGTTCCTGTGTCGGCGGGCATCGTCATCATCGCGCTCGTCTTCCTGCCCTTGCTTGCGCTCCAGGGATTGGAGGGCAAGCTGTTCGCGCCCGTCGCGCTGACCATCGTCTTCGCGCTGGCTGGCTCGCTGTTGCTGGCTCTGACGCTGGTTCCGGTGCTGTCCTCCTTCGGCCTGAAGAGCGGCCACCACGGCGATCCCTGGATCATGCGCCGGATCTCGCCGCGCTACCGCGCGCTGCTGGACGCGGCATTCGCCCGCAAGCGACTGGTCTATGGTCTGGCGACGGCGGGGCTGGTGATCGCCGGTATCGCTTATGGTGCGGTCGGCAAGACCTTCATGCCGACCATGGACGAGGGCTCGGTGATCGTGCAGCTCACCAAGCTCCCGTCGATCAGCCTCGACCAATCGGTCAAGGGCGACATGGCGGCGCAGCGCGCGTTGCTGACGGTGCCCGAGGTCGGCGACGTGATCGCCCGCGTCGGCGCCGACGAGATCGGCCTCGATCCGATGGGGCCGAATGAGACCGACAGCTTCGTGCGCTTGAAACCGCAGTCGGAATGGCGCGGCGACAAGGACTTCGTCGTCGGCGAGATGCGCAAGGCTATGGAAGGCATGCCCGGCATCCAGCCCAGCTTCACCCAGCCGATCGAGATGCGAGTGTCCGAGATGCTGACCGGCGCGCGCGGCGATCTCGCGGTCAAGATTTTTGGGCCAGACCTCGCGACGCTCGCTGACCTCGCCGGTCAGGTCCAGCGCACCCTTTCCAGCATAAGCGGGGCGTCGGAAGTGCTGACCGTCGCCAACGACAGTGTCGATTATCTCCAGCTCGACATCGATCGCGCGGCGGCCGGGCGTTTCGGCATGCCGGTGGACCGGATGCAGGATGCACTGCGCGCCCAGGTCGAGGGCATTCACGCGGGCATTGTCGCGGAAGGTCAGAAGCGCGTTCCGATCATGATCCGCGGCGACGAAAGCCTGCGCTCGGACCCAACGCGCTTCGCCGACCTGCAACTGCGCACGCCCGGGGGCATTCTCGCTCGCGTCAGCGACATGGCGCGGGTCGAGCGGACCCAGGGGCCGGTGAAGCTCGACCATGAGAACGGCTCGCGCTTCGCGCTGGTGCAGGCGTTCGTCTCGGGCCGCGACCTGGTGGGTTATGTCGACGAAGCCAGGGCGGCGGTAGCGGCAAAAGTCAAGCTGCCGGCTGGATACCGCATCGTCTGGGGCGGCCAGTTCGAGAACCAGCAGCGCGCCTCGGCCCGGCTGATGCTCGTCATCCCGGTGGCGCTGCTGCTGATCTTCTTCGTGCTGCTAGCGACGCTCCGGTCGCTGCGTGCCGCGATCGTCATCCTGCTTAACATCCCGTTCGCGATGGTGGGCGGCATCGTCTCGCTTTGGGCGTCGGGGGAATATCTTTCGGTGCCGGCCTCGGTCGGGTTCATCGCGCTGCTGGGGATAGCGGTGCTGAACGGTCTCGTGCTGGTCGCCTATTTCCGGCAGCTTCGCACCGAAGGGCGCAGCATGACAGAATCCGTCCGTCTGGGCGCGGAGCGCAGGTTGCGCCCGGTGCTGATGACGGCGAGCATCACCGCCTTCGGCCTCGTCCCGCTGCTGTTCGCCAGCGGCCCAGGCTCGGAAATCCAGCGCCCGCTCGCCATCGTCGTCATCGGCGGGCTCATCACCTCGACGCTGCTGACGCTGGTCCTCCTGCCCATCCTGTTCGAGCGCTTTGGTGAAAGTGCCAGGGAAACCGAAAATGCCTGACCTGGTCCTGACCTTTCACTGCGCGACCCGCGATGTCGAAACCGTCGTGGCGGCGATCCGCGCGGCATCACAGGCGCCGATCCACATCCACGATATCGCGGTGCGCGGCCGGGATTTCAGCGACGCACGCACCGCCGAGCGCGTGACGGGCAATCTTGATCGAAGTGCGATCGAGCTGATCGTAGCGGACGATGCGATGACCGAACTGGTTCGGGCCGTGGCCGAATCCAGGCGCGACCTGCCGGTTCGCTGGCGCGCCGTTCCGGTCGTGGCGCGGGGCAGGCTCGCATGAGGCCGTTCATTCTCGTCCTCGCCATGCTCTCGCTGCTGGCGCCTGGCATGCTCCATGCCCAGCGCGCGGACCTCCCGCCGGTCGAGAAGGTCAACGAAGCGCTCGACAACCATCCGACCGTCATGGCCGCCGCCGCCAGGGTTGAAGTCGCCCGTGCGCGCGGGGACATGCTGTATAAGGGCACCCATGAAGCGGTTATCGCGGGCAGCTATATTCGCCGCAGCGTTGACCGCGAAGGCGGCTATGACGAGTTTGATGCAACCCTCTCCCGTCCCTTCCGTCTCCCCGGCAAGGCGGCGCTCGACCGCGAGTCAGGCGCGCTGGGCGTCAAGGTTGCGGAGAACCAGATGGAGGATGCGCGCCATCAGGCGGCGTTGGTCCTGACCGGGCTCTGGCATGACTGGCTGACCGCTGGCAGCCATTATCGCAACGACCTCGACACGGTGCGCTCGCTGGAAGCGGCCCTGACCGCCTTGCGTCGCCGCGTCCAGCTACGAGATGCCTCGGCGCTCGATCTCGACCAGGCTTCCGCCGCACTGGCGCAGGCGCAGGCCCAAGCCGCTGCATCTCTCTCCGCACGCGAGCAGGCGCGCGTGATCCTGGTCGCGACTTTTCCAGAGATACCGCTTCCTCCCGAGCCAGCCGAACTCGCCTTGCCCGAACTGCCGCCACAGAAACTCGAAACCATGCGGACGCTGGTGATCGCGCGCAGTCACGAGATCCGCGCCGCCGACCGCGAGGCGCAGCGGTTGGCCGTCGTTGCCCGACGGGTTCGAGCGGATCGGATCGCCGATCCCTCTTTCGGTGTCCGCCTGTTCAGTGAGCGTAGCGGCATGGAGCGGGGCGCGGGCGTGGTGGCGTCCATCCCGCTGGGAGGCGGCTACCGCCGGGCAGCCGCCTCCCAGGCATCGGCGGAGGCAAACGCCGCCCGTCTCGAACTCGCCAATATCCAGCGATCGGTCGCGGCTATCGCCGACGCCGACCTGTCGAATGCGCGCACCCGGCTGGAAGCGTGGCGAAGCGCGCAGGCATCGGCGCAGAGCGCTTCCGACGCCGCCGGGCGGACGGAGCGCGGCTATCAACTGGGCCAGATCGATCTGGTCGACCTGCTCTATGCCCGCCGCCAGGCGAACGACGCTCGCCAATCCGAGATCGATGCGCGATCGGAAGCCTCGCGGGCGCTGCTGAAATTGCAGATCGATTCCCATAGCATCTGGGTTCCCGATGGCGACCATGATTGAGAACGGCTTGTGCACGGGCGCGAAGCCAGGCCCTCTGGTTCAGCTTCTTGGCGGCACAAGAGATGAAATGTGCAGGGAAGCCGAGTCCGGACCTCACCGACGGCGGCGTACCGCGAACGCCTTGGTCGCTTGACTAAAGCTTGGCCGCGTAGATCATTCGGCCCGGGCCGAGCCGGCCGAGAATTTGGGCTATATCGGCCTGTGCAACAGCAAAGCACCCCTGGCTTCGCCCGAGCTTGCCGGTGGCACGAACTATATCATCCGATACGTAGGATGCCGCATGGATGACAATGGCGCGCGCCTCGGCGTTGCTGTTCTCAGGGTCAAGGCCGATCAGGCGCTGCGAGCGACCATGCTTGCCTGAATAGCCGTTGCCGACCAGATAAGCGCCCGCTGAAGACGCCGCCGAGCCCGGTGAATTCGAGAAGCGCTCGACCCAACCGCTATGATCCGGATCGGATCCGCGCCCGTGCGCGACCAGCAGACTTTGGCTTCGCCCGCTCATCACATCGACGAGGTGGAACCGGGGAATGCGCGACGCCTGGCTGAAATCCACGATACCGATCACGTCGCGATGCTTTATCGTCGCGCGGTGGCGGTCCAGCGCACTCAATGCGCGTTGAAGCAAGGCCGGGCGCGGAGGAACTGGTCCTGGCAGGGCGGCAAGCCCGTTCGTCTGTTGTAACATGCCCAAAGCAGCGGCACCGCCACCCAGAAGCAGATGGCGCCTGGAAATGAATGTCACGCTTGTCTTGAACCACTATCTGTTTGCTGATCAAGACCATGATAAGCATGATATGAGCCACTTCACAGATAAGTACTAAACCTTACGAGAATCGGGAAGATTGCCGGGCGGGCTGGTTCGAGACGATCGCCGAGACCGATGCGGACGCCGCCTGAGTACCGAGCGCATCATCATAAGACCGGGCAGAAGCGGCAGCCACAATGTCAGGATCCTCAGCAGCATGGTGGCGGCAAAGGCATTCTCGATCGGCACACCCAGGAGACCGAGCGTTGCGGTCGACGTTGCCTCGAAGCTGCCGAGACCCAGCGGGATCGGGCCCAGTGTCACGACGATCGAAGCCATGATCAGCGCAATGAGCGCAGTTCCGAAACCGGCGGGCCCTCCCAGTGCGTCAAGGCAGGCCCAGAGCGTCGCGGCGTCGGCAAGGAAGACCAATGCATTGAAGCCTGTGACTCGAACCAAAAGCGGGCGATCGCCGATCAGATGGGCTGGGGCCTGACCGACGATCCCGAGCAGGTTACGGACCACGCCCACCCGTTCGAGCCGGGGCGACAAGGGTTGGCTGCCGCGATGTCTGAGCCAGAGCGCGAGCGACGGAATGGCGAGCGCCACCAGCAGAAACGTGGTGACCACACCGGCCATCAGCGGCGTCGCCTTGTCATGGAGCCATAGCAGGACCAGCATGGAGACCGCGAAGAAAGCGAAGGCGGCATAATAGCCGATCATCGAGACGAGCAGCGCCGCCACCGCCGTCCCGCGCGGCACGCGCAACCGCACGAGTTGGTCGACGAGAAGAACATTGCCCCCCATTCCCGCGCTTGGCACCGCCTGGTCCGCGAATAATTTGGTGAGCGCGATGCGCATCAACGAGGAAAGCGGGCGTGATGTGCCGGCGCTGCGCAGCACCGCCGCCCAGCCCGCCGCCACGCTGGCATAGGTCGAAAGCTGGAACAGGACGGCAAGAGCCAACCAGAAGAGATTGGCGCGAGCGACCAGACGGCCGAAGTTCTCTATCTCGCCGAAATGCAGCACCGCCCCGACCAGCGCCGCCACAAGGATGATGCCGAGAAACCAGGACCGCCATGCGCCCGACGGCTTTGTTGCGGTCGCCTCGTCAGCTTTCGAGGACATAGCTGCCCGGCGCGTTCCCGAGCGCCCCGGCGTTCACGCCGGAACCGCCGAGCGGCGGCGGTACGCTTGGAGGGCTTGAATGCAGATCGAGCCAGACGGCCCATGCCGGCCACCACGAACCTGCGTCTGACGATGTCCGGGCCAGCCAGGTTTCAGGTTCGACGCAGTCCGCGTCTGCCGGTCGTGCGAGCAACCGATAGAATCGATCCGGATGGCCTGGCTCGGATACAATTCCGTCGTCATGGCCGCCGGTGGTGAGCAGGAATGTCACCTCCGTGCCCATCAGCCGATGGATCTTGTAGACCGATCGCCAGGGCGCGACATAGTCGCTTTCGGCGCCGACCGCGAAAACCGGCACATGAATATTTTCGAGGGCGATCGGTCGACCGTCGACCTGGTACCGTCCCTCGGCCAAATCGTTACCAAGAGCCAGGGAGCGAAGATACTGGCTATGCGCTGCAAAAGGCAGGCGGGTGGCGTCGCTGTGCCAAGCTTGCAGGTCGCTCATGGGGCCGCGTGCGCCCATGAGATAGTCGCGGACAAAATATGGCCAGACAAGATCGTTCGAGCGCAGCGCCTGGAAAGCGCCGCTCATCTGCGCGCTGTCGAGATAACCCCGTGCGCGCGCCATCGTCTCGAGAAAATCCAGCTGCGCCGCATCGATAAACAGGCCGACCTCGCCCGGTTCGCTGAAATCGGTTTGCGCCGCGAACAGCGTCATCGACGCAAGACGATCATCGCCATCGCGCGCCATTGCCGCCGCCGCGATCGCGAGCAAGGTTCCCCCGAGACAGTAACCCGTAGCGTGAACTCTGTTCCCGCCGGTGATCGCGGTGATCGCGTCAAGCGGCGCCATGATACCCAGCCGACGATAATCCTCCAGGTCGAGCGCGCGACCGCCTTCGCCGACATTGCGCCACGAAATCATGAACACCGTATGCCCCTGCCCCACGAGCCAGCGCACCAGCGAATTCTCGGGCGACAGGTCGAGAACATAATATTTGAGGATCCACGCCGGAACGATCAGCAACGGTTCCGGACGGACGGCCTGCGTCGTCGGCACATATTGGATGAGCTCGATCAGATCGTTTCGATAAACCACCTTGCCCAGCGTGATCGCCACGTCGGCGCCAGGACGATAGAATTCGGCGCCGGCCGGCCGCTCCCCCGCAAGCGAGCGGAGCCAGTCCTGGATCAGAGTTGCCGCACCATCGATCAGGCATTCGCCCCCGGTCTCGATAATGCGGTGCTGGAGAACCGGATTGGTGGCGACAAAGTTCGAGGGCGCCAGCATGTCGAGCATCCGGTGGATCGAAAAGCGCATGATTGCCCGATGCTGCGCTGTAACCCCAAGAATATCGCACGCCGCCTCATCCCACCACCTCTCGCTGTGCAAAAAGGACTGACGTATCAGATCGAAAGGCCATGCCTCCCAGGAAGGATCGTCGAAGCGGTGATCCCGCGTTGGAGGGCCGGCTTGGGGCTTGGGTGCGCCTGCGGACGCAGCAGTCCGCCACTCACCACCGGCGAGCGACATAAATTCGCGGACGGTCTCGGCAACAATATGCATTTGGCTGCCTGGAAATAAGGCGAGATGCGTCGCCCAGTCTGCGAAGGCCTCACCGAGCGACGACGGCGCCAGCCCGCCTGTAAGGGTTGCAACGGCCGCTCTCGTGGGGCGAAGGAACAGTTCGGCCCATCCGTCATATGGACCACCAGCACATTTTGTTGCCGTTCCGTCGGGCGTCGATAGCGAAACCACTGCCTGCTCCTCGTTGCCTGTCACTTGGCTCATAGGGACTTCGGCAGCGCCACGAATTAGGTAAGCCTACGGACCCGGGCCGCCCGTCAGCTTACGTAGCTTTGCGGATTGGTCGCAGCGACGTGCCGACACAGGGTAGAAGTGTAGCTTTTACCCAAGGCGAGGACCGGCGCATGCTCCATCGAAGCAACGAATTTGAGTGGCCGGCATCCGGCAATGCGAACGGCGGGTATCGTGGGCTTGGCGCCTATATGAGCGCGGTCTATCTCCACATGGCCGGCGGCGTGATCCTATCGGCAGCGTTCGCCCTTCTGGCCGCCTACAGCCGATCGCTCGCGGACGCCCTGTTCACTGCCGACGGGCTCACCATCATTGGATGGATCGTGACGCTGGCGCCCCTGGGACTGGTGATCCTGCTCGGCGCACGGGTCGATCGGCTGTCTGCCTCGACGGCCAGCGCGATCTTCATCCTCTACACCGCGCTCGTCGGATTGTCGCTTGGCAGCTTGCTGCTCACCTACAGCAGCGACAGCGTCGGCTACACCTTCGTTTCCGCTGCTGCCGGATTTGCCGTGCTCGCTCTGGTGGGCACTGTCACGCACAAGGATCTGTCGGGCCTGGGCGCCTTCTTCACGATCGCGCTCGTCGGGCTCATCGTGACGATGCTGCTTAATCTGTTCGTGCGCTCAGGCACTGTCGATCTGCTCACCTCGGGCGTCGGCATCCTGCTGTTCGCAGGGCTCACCGCATTCGATGCACAGCGGCTGAAGCGTCAATATGAGGAAGGCGCCGCGGATGGGCGCAATGGCGCTGCGGTGCTGGGTGCGCTGACGCTCTACCTCGATTTCCTGAACCTGTTCCTGTCGTTGCTGCGGTTCAGCGGACGGGAGCGGTGGTGACCGAGCCGCAGGCGTTCTGGCAAGCCACGCCCGACGATTCTCTCCGCACGCTCGCGGCGACCCGCGACGGGCTGTCGTCGAATGAGGCTGCCGCGCGCCTCGACCGTGACGGACCGAACGAGATCTCCGCGGCGAAGCAGCGGCATCTCCTGCTCGACCTCCTGCGCCGCCTCGGCAATCCGCTGATCGCTATCCTGCTCGTGGCTGCCGGCATAGCCGGGGCCACCGGCGACATGGCGAGCTTTGCCATCATTTTCATCGTCGTCGTGCTGTCTACCACCCTCGATCTCGTGCAGGAGCACAGGGCCGAAGCGACGGCGGAAGCGCTCAAGCGGGTGATCGCCCTTCATGCGACCGTGCTGCGCGACGGCAAGCCGATCGAGTTGCCCGTGCGCGAGCTGGTGGCCGGCGATATCGTCATGCTTGCGGCGGGCGATCTCGTCCCCGCCGATGGCGTCATCCTGGCGGCGAACGGCGCGCAGGTGAACGAGGCGCTTCTGACCGGCGAGCCCTATCCGGTCGAAAAGCGGATCGAAGCCGCCATGGGTGCCGAAACGCCGGCTGACGCGCGCAATGCCCTGTTCCATGGGACCTCGCTGATCGGTGGCACGGCGACGATGCTGGTCGTCCAGACAGGGCAGCGCACCCGTTTCGGCGCGATAGCGCGGTCGCTCGCCGGCAAACAGCCGACGACTGCTTTCGAGCATGGCATCCACAAGCTCGGGGTGCTGATCGTCAGGCTCACGATCTTCCTCGTGCTGTTCGTGCTGCTCGCCCATCTCGCGCTCGGGCGGCCGCCGCTGCAATCCTTCCTGTTCGCGATGGCGCTCGCGGTGGGCCTGACACCCGAGCTTTTGCCGATGATCATGACCGTCGCGCTCGGGCGCGGCGCTCAGCGGATGGCGAAAGCCAAAGTCGTGGTGAAGCGGCTATCCGCGATCCACGACCTCGGCCAGATGGATATATTGTGCACCGACAAGACCGGCACGCTCACCGAGGCGCGGATCACGCTCGTCGGCCACCCAGGCATCGACGGCGAGGATGACGAGCGGGTGGCGGAGTTGGCGGCGGTCAACGCCCGCTTCGAGACCGGCCTGAAAAGTCCGCTCGACCAGGCGTTGCTGCTCCACATGACCGGCCGCTCGCTCGAGGGCTGGCGCAAGCTGGATGAACGGCCGTTCGATTTCGAGCGGCGGCGCGTCGCGGTGCTTGCCGAGCAGGGAAGCGAGCGAATCGAGATCGTCAAGGGCGCGCCCGAGACGCTGCTCGCCTTGTGCACAAGAGCGCAGGACCGATCGGGAGAGTTCGTGCCGCTCGACGATGCGCTGCGCGCCCGTCTGTGCGCGCTGCGCGACGATCGCGCGGCGCAGGGGCTGAGATTGCTCGCGATCGCATGGAAACCGGCGGCCGGGCAAGAGCGAATCGACGCCCGGGGAGAGGACGAGCTGGTGTTCGCGGGCTATTGCGTGTTCGTCGACCCGCCCAAACCGAGCGCCACGTCCGCAGTCGCCCGGCTCGAAGCGGCGGGCATTCGCATCAAGGTGATTTCGGGCGATGCGGCGCCCGTGATCCAGCATCTCGTGGCGGCGCTCGCCCTGCCGGTCGAAGGTATTTTGACCGGCGAAGAGATCGCGAAGCTGAATGATCCAGCACTAGCTGCCCGGGTGGAACAGGTCGACCTTTTCGCTCGGGTCACGCCCGACCAGAAGACGCGGATCGTCCGCGCTCTCCGTGCACGCGGTCACACGGTGGGCTTCATCGGCGACGGCATCAACGACGCGCCGGCGATCCGCGCCGCCGATGTCGGCCTGTCTGTCGACGGCGCCACCGATGTGGCCCGCGAGGCGGCCGACATGATCCTGCTCGCGCCCGATCTCGGCGTGCTCGCCGATGGTGTCGCGGAGGGGCGACGGACCTATGCCAACATCATGAAATATGTCCGGATGGGAACGAGTTCCAACTTCGGCAACATGCTGACCATGGCGATCGCGTCGCTGTTCCTGCCGTTCCTGCCGCTCACCCCAGTACAGGTGCTGCTCAACAACCTTCTCTACGACCTTTCCGAGATCGGCATCCCGTTCGACACCGCGGACAGCGGCGATCTGGCGCGTCCGCAGGGATGGGACATAAGGGGGCTCGTACGCTTCACCGCGATCATGGGACCGCTTTCCTCGCTGTTCGACTTCGCGACTTTCGCGCTTCTGCTCGGCGTCTTCCACGTCGGCATCCCGGAGTTTCGCACGGCCTGGTTCATGGAATCGATGATGACGCAGATTCTCGTCGTGTTCGTGATCCGTACATCCCGCCCGGCCTGGTCGAGCCGGCCTCACATCGTGCTGACGGTCACCGCGCTGGCCGGCCTGGCGGCAGCGCTGCTGCTGCCGCTGCTGCTGCCGCTGCTGCCTTCGGCCGGTCTGCTCGGCTTCGCGATACCGGGTGCAACCATATTCGGCGCCATCGCGCTGTTGGTGGCCGGCTATCTGGCAAGCGCGGAGTTCCTCAAGCGGTTCGCATTGCGGCCAGCGAGGTCCGCGCGTTGATGACGAGGCCGCCGTGGCTGCATGACCGCGTCCCTCGATCTTATCGGGATGGTTTGAAATGCCGGCAATTGGCATCGCGGCGGAGCGATAGGCCGGGGCCGTAAGCGCCCATGCGGACGCACGGCGCTGGCGCACGGGCCCGGTATCATGAATGCTTGCAGGCACCTTGGACATAATCGGAGATTCGGGACAGTGAAGGAACGACGGATTGGTTACGAGGCGCTGCGGTCGAAGCTGATGAGCGCGCAGGATGCCGCCCGGTTGATCGCACCCGGCACCACAGTGGGCATGAGCGGCTTTACTGGTTCGGGCTATCCCAAGGCGGTCCCGCTCGCCCTTGCCGAGCGGATCGAGGCCGAGCATGCCGCAGGCAACCCCTTCTCGCTCCGCGTCTGGACCGGCGCGTCGACAGGTCCGGAACTCGACGGTGCGCTCGCCAAGGCCGATGGCATCGAATTCCGCCTGCCCTATAATTCCGACCCCATTGCCCGCGACAAGATCAACCGCGGCGAGATGGAATATTTCGACATGCATCTGAGCCAGGTCGCGCCGATGGCATGGCAGGGCTTCCTGGGTCCGCTGGACACGGCGCTGGTGGAGATCAGCGGCATCCGGCCGGACGGCTCGCTGATCCCGTCGTCGTCGGTCGGCAACAACAAGACGTGGCTGGACAGGGCAAGCCAGGTCATCCTCGAGGTGAACAGCTGGCAGAATCCCGCCCTGGAGGGCATGCACGACATCTATTACGGCACCGCCCTGCCCCCGCACCGCGTGCCGATCCCGCTCGTGCGGCCGGACGACAGGATCGGCGAGACCGGATTCCGGTGCGACCCCGCCAGGATCATCGCCATCGTCGAAACGGACGCGCCCGACCGCAATCTGCCGTTCAAGGCGCCCGACGAGGACGCCAGGACCATAGCCGGTCACCTGCTGGATTTCTTCCGCCATGAGGTCGCACAGGGCCGATTGCCCGCGTCCCTGCTGCCGATCCAGTCGGGGGTAGGCAACATCGCCAACGCCGTGCTGACCGGCCTTGTCGACAGCCCTTTCGAGGACATGACCGCCTATACCGAGGTGATCCAGGACGGGATGCTGGATCTTCTTGCCACCGGCAAGCTGCGGATGGCATCCGCGACGGCCTTCTCGCTCAGCCCCGAGGCCGCCGCGGGTCTCAATGCCGACATGGAGCGTTTTCGGGACAAGATGGTGCTGCGCCCACAGGAGATCAGCAACCATCCCGAGTTGATCCGCCGGCTGGGCTGTATTGCGATGAACGGGCTGATCGAAGCCGACATCTACGGCAACGTCAATTCCACCCATATCATGGGCTCGCGCATCCAGAACGGCATCGGCGGATCGGGCGATTTCGCGCGCAACGCCTATGTATCCATCTTCATGACGCCTTCGCTCGCCAAGGACGGGGCAATTTCCGCCATCGTGCCGCAGGTGAGCCATGTCGACCACATCAACCAGGACGTCCAGATACTCGTGACCGAGCAGGGTCTGGCCGACTTGCGCGGTCTCTCGCCCAAGCAGCGCGCACGACTGATCATCGAGAAATGCGCGCATCCTCGCTACAAGCCTGCGCTGTCCGACTATTTCGAGCGGGCCTTGCGGTCATCCTATGGCAAGCACTCGCCGTCCCTGTTGGCCGAAGCCCTGTCATGGCACCAGCGCTTCGTGGAGACAGGTACGATGATGGCCTGAGCCAGCGCGAGGCCCCGGTATCATCGTCTCTCAGTGCCGCCGGGCGGCGCGCTTGTACCGGACCTTCTTGTAGCTCTCCAGAACAGCCCGCATATCGTCGAGCGCCTGCTGACGGATCTTGGCATCCTGTATTTCGGCCAGTTCGCGTTTCAGGCCGGTGGCGAAATCAGCGTAGCTGTTCTGCCAGTCGCGACCCACGGCCTGCTGAAGCTCCGGATCTCCGGTCTTGATCCGGGCCGCGGGCGTGCCGACGGGCAGCCGGAACACTTCGCCCATCTCCGGCACGATGATGGAAGCGCTCAATTCGCGGGCCTGGGTGACGCGACGCAACGTCTCCATCGCCGTCGCTTCCCCATGCGAGAGGAAGAGACTGCCCCCGACAGGACGCCGCGCCTCCATCCACGCCAGCAGGTCGTCTTGATCGGCATGCGCCGAATAGGTGTCGATGTGCCGGATCTGGGCGCGCACGACGATGTCCTCCCCCGAAATGCGCACACGCTCGGCACCATCGAGAATGATCCGGCCCAGCGAACCCTCCGCCTGGAAGCCGACGAACAGTAGCGTGGATTCGCGTCGGAAGAGATTGTGCTTGAGATGGTGCCGGATGCGACCGCCTTCACACATGCCCGAGGCCGCCATGATGATGGCGCCCGACAAGCTGTTCAGCCGGATCGATTCCGCGACATCATCGACGAAATGAAAAGCCGCGTGACCAAAGACATTCTCGCCCTCCATATCCTCGAGCGACCCGGCATATTTGGCGAACACGCTGGTCGCGCGATTGGCCAAAGGGGAATCGACGAAGACGGGGGTGGATGGAATGCGGTTGGCGTCGATCAGCGCGGCGATATCCAGCAGCAGTTCCTGCGTGCGCTCAAGCGCGAACACCGGAATGATGAGATTGCCACCGTGCGCCAGCGCCCCCTTGATCTCGGCTTCCAGCAAGGTTCGGCGCTCGCCGATGGCGAGATGGTCGCGCTTGCGGTCGCCGTAGGTGGATTCGCAGATGACATGATCGAATCCCGAGGGACCCTCGGGATCGCGTTGAAACGCCTTATGCTCGGGACCAAGGTCACCGGAACACAGGACATGCTTGCCCCCGACATCGAGCTCAACCGACGCCGAGCCCAGGATGTGCCCGGCGTTCCAAAGGCGGGCCCTGAACCCGGGGACAGGCTCAAACCATGTCTCGAGCTCAACGGGCCGGGTCCGCCGCCACGCGGCCATCGCGTCCTGCTCGGTGTAGATCGGTAGGATCTCCGGCTGGTCCGCACGATCCTTGCGTCGATTGCGTCGGGCGGCGTCGTTCTCCTGGATGCGCCCCGCGTCGGCCAGCATGAACTCGAGCAGATCCGCCGTTGGCGCCGTGCACCAGATCTCGCCCGTGAAGCCTTCGGCCACGAGCCTGGGCAATAGCCCGCTATGATCGATATGGGCGTGGGTCAGGATGACCGCGTCGACCTCCTCCGCGTCGAACGGGAGGGCACTCCGGTTGAGCACTTCGAGCGTACGGGAACCCTGGAAGAGTCCGCAATCGACAAGCAACCGTTTCCCGTCACGGCAGAATTCCATGCAGGAGCCAGTGACAGTACGGGCTGCTCCGTGGAAGGCGAGTGTGAGGTCGTCAGTCATGAAGTATCAGATCATTGTCCTGGATCGGCTGGGGACAGGTCGTTTCTCCCACTCGAACTTGCCCATGTCCATTGTTTCGCCGGAGAGTGTCCGACGTGTTGCAGAGGAAGGCAACCCAAGCAGGACTTGCCGCCACGAAATCAGTATTTGGGACGACATTCTGGGCGGCATTCATCCGGACGTTGGCTGAGCAGCCTATCGGCGCGGATGGCAGCGCGATCGACGAAACTCCGAGTTTAGAAGAGGATAACGCAGATGCGGCCGCCGGGACATCCCGGCAGCCCCTGAGTCCGACGTGGCGCAGTCAGACGACGATGATATTGTCGTCGACCGTGGTGACGCCGGGAGCGGCCCAAGCCGCACGCTCGGCGATCTGGCGCTCGTTCCACGCCCTGACCTTGCCGCCCAGCGTCACCTTGCCGCCATCGGTGAAGACGGTGACGGAGGCGGCATCAAGATCGGCGTTGCGCTTGATCGCCGCCACGATCCGTTCCTTGACGTCGCCCGATGTGGGCAGCTTGCGCAGTTCGATCAGGTTGCTGACGCCGACGACGCCGTTGACCTTGCCGGCGACCTTCCGGGCCTCATCACTCTGATAATACCAGTCGACTGTGCCGCTGAGCGTCACCCAGCCATGCTCTACCTTCACCGCGATCTTGTCGTCGGGGATCGAGACGTTCCAGGCGAACATATCGAGGATGCGCTTGGCGATTTCATGATCAGCGGTCTTCGGATCCGAAGCGAACCGGACCTTGATCTCCTCGGCGATTGCCCTGACGCCGGTCACGCGGCGGGTGGCCTTCTCGGCGGCTATCTTCTGCGGATAGCTTTTGACGAAGCCGGAAAGGGTGACGACGCCGTCTGTTACCGCCACACCGATATCGGCCTGGTCGATGCTAGGCTCCCACTCCAGCTCATCGAGGACATCACGCTGTAATTGACTGTCGCTTTTCATGTCTGATCTCCTTGGGGGTCTTTCTATTCCACCGGGCGAGGGCCGTCGCGGAGGTCTCAGCGCCGGCGACCTTGAGGACCAGCGGTAAGTTCAGGGAAGCGATCGTGCCGCTGTTCTCGCGGCTCCGAATCCGCAGACGGCCATGGGCGCTCTGCGCGAAATGCCGGACGCGACCGAGGCCGGTGCCGTTCACGGACGGCTGCTCGACTCGATTCAGCGCCCTGTGGAGCTTGGCGGTACTCATGCCGCATCCATTATCCGCGACGATCAGCCGGACACGGCCTCCGAGCCGCCTGGTGCGAATCCGGATGACGCCGGGCTTCACGAACGCCGCACACGCATTGGAGACCATCTCCAGGATCACGGCGTCGAGATCGGCGGGATCGAGCTTCACCGGCAGCGAACCGGCGGCTGGTTCGAACCGGATTTCGACCTGCCGACCCGCCCGCGCGCGCATCAGCGATCCGAGGCCGGAAAGATGCTCGTTGAGATCGAAGCAAGCGCCGGCACGTTGCGATCTGCTTTGCCCGAGCATCGCGCTGGTGAGTCGTCCCCCGCGCAACGCGGCGTCCTCGATCGCGTCGAGCAGCAATGTCCGCCGGTCGCCCGTCGGCCTGTCGTCCAGCATGTGCCGCGCGGAGGCCACGACGCTGAAGAGGTTGCGCAGATCGTGAATAGTCTCACGCGTGGATATATCCGGATCCCGGTGAAGTGAGACACTGTGCATGGCGCCCTCCGTTGACGCAATTCTTGTCCCTCTCAGGAAGCGCCCGGAGAATCGGGAATGTTACTTAGGGGTCGATCCCCCGTGCTCGCGTCCTTCCATATTGATGTTTCACGCCGCGGGCTCTTGGCGACGGCTTCATCGTGGCCGTCAGCCGAGCGACACGCCAACGATTGCCCCGGCACCATAGGTGACTGCGGCAGCGGCAATCCCTATGACGAGTTGGCGCGCCGCCGAGAACAGTGCGGAACGGCCGGTGAAAAGGCTCGTGCCGGCGCCGATCAGCGCGAGGGCAAGACCGCTGGCGGCCAGGCTGGCGATCAGCGCCGGTCGCCCCGAGAGCAGCAGGAACGGCGCGACCGGGATGATCGCGCCGGTCGCAAAGAGCAGGAACGACCATGTCGCGGCCGTCCAGGCTGACCCGCCGAGCTGATCCGGATCGATCCCGAGCTCCTCGCGCGCCAGCGTGTCGAGCGCGGTTCCTTCATTGCTCAGCAGTCGCTCCGCCAGCGCGCGTGCCTGCGGTTCGGAAATGCCCTTGGCCTGATAGATCAGGACCAGCTCCTCCTTCTCTTCCTCGGGAACCTCGCGCAATTCCTCTGCTTCGGTCTCGATCTGGCTCTGATAGAGTTCGCGCGAGCTTGTGACCGACAGCCATTCGCCCATCGCCATCGAGCAGGCGCCCGCGACAAGACCGGCAAGTCCCGTAAGCAGCAGCGTATTGTCCGCCACGGCGGCGCCGGCCACCCCCATCACCAGGCTGAGATTGGAGACGAGACCGTCATTGGCCCCGAGCACGGCGGCGCGCAGGGTGTTGCCACCGCCGCGGTGGCGTCCCTCGAGGAGCGCGATCGTCGGTCCTGAAAGACCTCCTCTGCCGGCGGCGGCCCGCATCAGCACGGCATGCGATCGCTCGTCGCCCGGAAGCCCGGCGGCCTTCGCCTCGGGCTGAGCGTCATAGGCTGTGCTGCCGCGCGCCTCGCTGGCCGCGATCGCCGGCAGGACGAAAGCCGGTCCGAATCGCTTCGCCAGCCAGGAGAGGATGCGTGCGCTTGCCGAAGGCGCAGGCGAGAAATGACCGCCGTCCGCTTCGATCCGCTTGCGCCAGAACTCGCCATGGGCCTGCTCGACAGCGGCGAGCCGATGGAACACCTCCGCCAGCTTCGGGTCGGCCTCGCTCTCGGCCAGCGCCGCATAGACCGCCGCGCCGTCGACCTCGCCCTGGAGATTGGAGCGATAGCGCGGCAGGGCGCCAGGGTCGGTCCCAGTGGTCAAGCTTCTATGATCACTTTCAGCGCCTGGGTCGCGGCGGCGCGGCTGAAGGTATCATAGGCGTCGAGAATGTCCGCCAGCGCGAAGCGATGCGTGATCAGCAGCTTGGGATCGATCTTCTTCGATTGGACCGTCTTGAGCAGCATCGGCGTCGTCGCGGTGTCGACCAGCCGCGTCGTGATCGAGATGTTGTGCGACCAGAGCCGCTCAAGGTGGAGATCGACCTTGGAGCCGTGGACGCCGATATTGGCGATTACGCCGCCCGGCGCGACGATATCCTGGCACAGCAGGAAGGTGGCGGGGACGCCCACGGCCTCGATCGCGGCGTCGACGCCGCGTCCCTCGGTCAGCGCCTTCACCGCGTCCGCCGCTTTCCCGTCGGCGCTGTTGACGACATGCGTCGCACCGAAACGGCGGGCGACTTCCAGCCGGTTGTCGTCGAGATCGATCATGATGATCTGGGCGGGAGAATAGAATTGCGCCGTCAGCAACGTCGCGAGCCCGATCGGACCCGCACCGACGATGGCGACACTGCCTCCAGGCGCGACCTTGCCGTTGAGCACGCCGCACTCGAAGCCGGTCGGCAATATGTCGCTCAACATCACCAGGGCCTCCTCGTCGGCGCCTTCGGGGATTGGGTAGAGGCTGGTGTCGGCATGGGGGATGCGGACATATTCGGCCTGGGTGCCGTCGATCTCGTTGCCGAGGATCCAGCCTCCCGTCGTGCAATGCGAATACATGCCGCGACGGCAATAGTCGCAGCGGCCGCAGGCGGTGACACATGAGATGAGCACGCGGTCGCCCGGCTTGAAGACGGTGACGCCCGCGCCGATCGCCTCGACCACGCCCACGCCTTCATGACCGAGGATGCGGCCCGGCGCGCAGGTCGCGACGTCGCCCTTCAGGATATGCAGGTCCGTCCCGCAGATCGTCGTCCGCGTAATGCGGACGACGGCGTCGCCGGCGTCACGGATCTCGGGCTTGGGTCGGTCCTCGAGCGCCTTGGCGCCAGGACCCTGATAAACGAGCGCTTTCATGAACAAACCTCTTTGTGGTGAAATGTCGGCGTGCGCCCTGGGCGCATCCCTCCAGGGCCGATGATCAAGTCCCGCGATTTGAACCCGGACTCGCGCCGAACCTATCCGTAAATCAACGGAGGGGGCGAATCCTGTCGGCGTCGCGTGACATCCGACGGGTTTCGGCTTTCTGTGGGGCTGGCCAAAGGCGAATCTCTCACACCAGCATGTCGCGATACAGGAACGCGACGTCCAGGAGCACCGAGAGACTCGTAACGCCCTGCTTGCGCATCAAAACGAGCGCGATGAATCTCGGCGGTGCGGAAGCCCATCCCAGATGCTTATGCGTGGACGACCCGCCAGTAAAACTCCGGAATGCCGGCCCTGCAAGCCCGGCTTAGAAGGCCGATGCGCGACGAGTTGCCTCTACAGGAGTCAAATTCCGTCGGAGCGAAGGTAGTTTGCGCCTGTCTGTCACATGACACCTGTAAGGAGGATCGTCGATCAAGACGCGCAGCTTCCCTTTGTCGATCGCTTTGGAGAACATCATGTCCCAGGATAGTCATCTTCAACAGTCCGTGCTCGCCGAGCTGAGCTGGGAACCGAGCGTGACCGCCGCCCATATCGGCGTCACTGCGAACGCAGGCGTCGTGACGCTCACGGGCCATGTCGAGAGTTTCGCGGAAAAGCAGGCAGCCGAGGCTGCGGCCCGCAGGGTGAAGGGCGTCAAGGCCGTGGCCGAAGAGATCGAGATCCGGCTCCCCTTTGATAGTCAGCGCGATGACGACGATATAGCGGCAGCCGCGGTCGATCGGCTCGCCTGGGACGTGTCCGTTCCACGCGACGCCATCAAGGTACAGGTTGAAAAGGGGTGGATCACCCTGACCGGCGAGGTCGACTGGCACTATCAGAGGGACAGCGCCGAACAGGATATCCGGCGGCTGCTCGGCGTTATCGGCGTGTCCAACCAGGTCACGATCAAGCGCAAGGTCGATATCTCGAATATCAGCGACGAGATCATGCACGCGCTCCATCGCTCCTGGTTTTTCGACCCGAAGACCGTCACGGTCAGCGCGCAGGAGGGGAATGTCGTGCTCGCCGGAACGGTTCACTCGCCCCATGACAGGCAAGTCGCTGCGGCAACGGCATGGGCCGCGCCGGGCGTGACCGATGTGCGGAACGACATCATCATCGCGTGAATGCGCGGTATTGGACTCTGACAGACGACGATATCCTTGCGAAAAGCGCTGGTCGATATGGCGCATCGCCGTTCGCCACACCAGAACGGCCGCGCTCTCGAATATTTTCTCGGTGACCGTCCGGCTCCCGTTGAGCGTCGAACTCTCGGATAACAGGTCGTAGGTGCACAGATTTGCTTTCGAACATCCAGCGGCCATGCAGCACATGCTCATCGCCCGGGTTCCCCTTGCCACCGGGCGGTGAAGCTGCTCGAAAATGGTGATATCGAGTCCCGGACATTCGCATCATGCATCAGGAAACCGCCATCGCCAGGGACGCGATCCCGCCGCCGCCGAGGTAGCTCTGGCTGGCTACATATGGTCATTGGCCATGGGTCGGGATTTCCTCATCGGCGGCGACATCTGGCAGCTCTTGCGACGTCGTCGGCATTCGCGCCGACATTGTCTGGATAATGCGCTGAACTGACCCTCGGGGCGCCAATCCGTAGATAAAAGGAGTGTGCTGGACGCCGCCGGAGCCTAGCAAGCAGTCGTCGGGCGTTGGACCGCACACAGAGGAGACGAACATCATGATCAACACGCAAGGATCGCGCTTCGGCGACGGTCCGGCTTCGCTGGAGCAACGCGGCGCATGGTGCTGGTTCACGGTGCTCGGCATCGCACTTATCCTGCTGGGAGCCATCGCCTCCGCGAATCTGTTCATCACGACCGTTGCAGCGACTTTTTACGTCGGCGTCGTCATGCTCGCCGCCGGCACGTTCCAGATCATCCATGCCTTCGGCGTCAAAAAATGGGCGCGATTCGCGTTCTGGCTCCTGAGCGGCCTGCTTTATCTTGCGGCCGCCGTTGCGATGTTCCTCGATCCCCTGTTCGCCGCCACCCTGCTCACCCTGTTCCTCGCCGTCTCGCTCGGGCTCTCCGGCGCGCTGCGCCTCTTCATAGCACTGACAACGCGCACGCCGTCTGGTTGGGGATGGATGACTATCTCGGCCGTCGCGAGCATTGCCGCCGCGCTGGTGATTGCACTCGGCTGGCCCGTCAATTCGATCTGGGTTCTGGGACTGATTCTGTCGATCGACCTGCTATTCCAGGGGGTCGCCCTCTTGCTGATCGGTCTGTCCCTGCGTAGCGCCACGTTCGGACCGCGCGCTTCGGGCTGGCGGTAGGGCTAGAGCCAGAACCTAATCCCAGCGACGAAGCTCGTGGATGACGCTCGTTCTCCCGCGGCCCGCGCGATGCGCGCCGTCTCGCCGAGCCTCCGGTCCCAGGAAACGCCGACATAGGGCGCGAATTCCCTAGCGACCTCGTAACGCATCCGCAATCCGAGCTCGAGATTCGAGAGGCCGGCGCCGATCCCATTCTCGGGAATATCCTGCGCGGCAAAATTGGCTTCGACGCGGGGCTGGAGGATCAGCCGCTGGGTGATGCGCTGATCAATGTCGCCTTCCACGCGGGCCATCACGTCACCCTTGGTCGACACAAAGGCTGAAGCGCCAAGATCGAACCAATAGGGCGCGAGTCCTTCGATCCCGATGCTGGCATAGGTGCGGTTCCGTCCCTTGCCGAAGTCCTGCCGAACACCGCCCTGCACGTTCCAATAGGGATCGACCGCATGCGACCAGAGCGCCTGCACTTCGCCATGCTCGACCGGTTCGCCGAAGCTACCCTCACCTTCAGATTTGAGCGCCAACCGGTCGATGTCGCCGCCGAACCATGCGCTCGCGTCCCAGCGGTAGCCATCGCGACCCTTGCGCGCCTGATATTCAGCCAGATTGAACAGTATTTTATGGAAGGTCATGCCGCCATGCTCGCCGAGCAGATTGGCCTGGGCGGCGGCCATCGCCTGCGGATCGAAATAGCGATCGGCAGGCCGGTCGATCACAACCGGCGGTGGTGGCACGCTGCCGGGGTCGACGTCGGTTCCTGCCGGGCCAACGGGCTTGCCTGACGCCGCGGCAGGCATCAGCATGGCGCCCATGTCCCGGCGATCCTGCGACTGCGTGTCCGGGTTTGGCTTGGCGTGACCAGCATGCGGATCGGGCAGCGTCGCCGGCTGCGCCGGCATCGCTATGGTCGACATGTCGTGGTCCTGATAGCCTGACTGATCCGTCGTCTGAGCGGACACCGATGCGGCGAACAGGAGTGGCGAAAGCCCGAGAAGTCCGAGCGCGTTCATGCGGCATCTCGCGAATTGCGCACTTGCACCACGCGGATCATACCCGCGTGCATGTGGAGGAACATGTGGCAGTGGAACGCCCAGTCGCCATAGATGCCGGTCAAGTCGAAGCTGACCTTGCCGCCCGGCGGCACGTTGACCGTGTGCTTGCGCGGGGAATGATCGCCATGCCCCGTCACCAGCTCGAAGAAATGGCCGTGCAGGTGGATGGGGTGGTTCATCATGGTGTCGTTGATAAGCGTCATGCGCACGCGCTCGCCGGTGCGAACCGGGATCGGAGTCCGTGATTCCGACAGCGTCTGGCCATCGATGGACCACATATAGCGTTCCATGTTGCCCGTGAGATGCAGTTCGACCTCGCGCGCGGCAGCTCGGACATCGGGATTGCGATCAAGCGCGACCAGGTCGCGATAGACCAGCACCTTGTGTCCAGCACTTTCCAGGCCGACGCCGCGTTCGCCAGTGCGGTCCGCCGGCATCGGTGCGATGGTCTGAACGCCTGGTCCCAGCACCACCTGCGGTGCATTGACGCCATCGCGCATCTTCATCGAATGCCCAGACGCGCTGGCGGAACCATGATCCATTGGCGCGGCATGGCCCGCACCATGACTCATTCCGGACATATCCATCCCGGGCATGTCCATACCCACCATGTCTTGCCCCGCCTGGCCGCTCGGCCCGGTCGGCGCTTCCATCGCGCCCATGCCCATGTCCGTCATCGTCAGCAGCGGTCGATCGCGCAGCGGCGGCACTTCGCCGGCCATGCCCTCGCGCGGCGCGAGCGTGGCGCGCGCCATGCCGGACCGGTCGATCGCCTCGCCGACGATGGTGAAGGCGTGGTCTTCAATGGGCGTGACGATGACGTCATAGGTCTCCGCGATCGTCATCTGGAGCTCATCGACAGCGACCGGGCGGATCGGATGCCCATCGGCGGCCACCACGGTCATTTGCAGGCCCGGGATGCGAACATTGAAAATCGTCATGGCGGCGGCGTTGATCAGCCGCAGCCTCACCCGCTCGCCTGGCTTGAACAGCGCGGTCCAATTGTCCTGCGGACCATAGCCGTTGACGACATACGTATAGGCCGCACCCGTCACATCGAGGATGTCGGTCGGGTCCATCCGCATCCGCGCCCATTCCAGGCGATCGGCGTGCTTCTGGTCCTTTCCCCCGAGCAGCCCCACCAGCGTCTGCTTCTGTCGGTTATAGTAGCCCGGCTCCTGCTTGAGCTTGGTGAACAGCTTGTGCGGATGCACGAAGCTGTGGTCGGAGAACATCACGACATGTTCGCGATCATAGGCGATCGGATCGGCGCCCCTGGGGTCAATGACGATCGGGCCGTACTGCCCCATCGCCTCCTGCAGACCCGAATGGCTGTGATACCAGTAGGTGCCCGACTGCACGATCGGAAACTCATAGGTGAAGGATGCGCGCGCGGGGATGCCGGGGAAGCTCAGGCCCGGGACGCCGTCCATCTGGAAGGGCACCAGCAGGCCATGCCAGTGCAGCGACGTCTCCTCATCCAGCGCGTTGTCGACGGTGATTCGAACGGTCTGCCCTTCGCGCAGGCGCAGCAATGGGGCAGGAACGGTGCCATTCATGGCGATCACATGTGCCTGCCGTCCGTCGACCTTCACCGTCTCGTGCGCGACCCGCAAGGAGATGCTGTCGCCCGAAAGCTCGGGCAAAGGATTGGCGATGCCGCGCGATACCGGCTGCGCCCAGGCGGGCATCCACGCGGCAAGCGCAAGGCCCCCGCCGCCCAGGCTGGCGCCACGCAGGAGCGTCCGGCGATCAAGGGCCGGTAGCGAGGCGGAAGAGGTCGTCATGGAAGGGCTGCCTGTTCGGAATCTGTTGTGCGCCAATACGCAAATCGCGCTTCAGGCCCTCAAAACTTCCTGCAATTTGTTCCGCGCGCGATGCAGCCGCGTCTCGACGGCTTTCTCGGTGATGCCCAAGATCGCGGCGGCCTCTGCTTGCGACGCACCCTCAACGGCGCGCAGCACCAACACGTCCTTGAGCTTGGCCGGCAGTTTGACCATCGCTTGCATCACTTCCTTCAGTTCCTGGCGGTCACTGGCTTCGCGCTCGACATCGGCGGACTGGTCGACCGGATCGGGCGCGTCTTCCAAGGGCGCGGCAAACGCGAAGATCGCACGCACCTTTCGGCGCCGTCCCCAATCCCGGCATTTGTTAAGCGCAATGCGGGTCAGCCAATGCTTCATCGGTCGCGATTGATCGTAGCGTTTCAGGGCCGCAAAGCCGGAGATGAAGGTTTGCTGGGTAATATCGAGAGCCGCATCGTCATCGGCGGCGTGCGCGCGGGCGAAGCGGAAAATGGCATCACGATGCCGGCGCATCAGTTCGCTGTACGCGCTTTGCCGCCCTCCGATCGCCAGCGCCGCCAGTTCGCCGTCCAAACATTCGGCGAGATCGAGGCTCATTTTGCCTCGACGGTCAGCGCCTTGACCACTGCGTCGTCAAACCGCGCGGCTTGCTCGGGCCGGAGTACCCCGCGCATCGCGAAGATATGCTCGAGCGTCACTTTCTGCAGTTCGCCCATCGCCTTGTGCGAGCGGTCGATCGCGTCGCTGACCTGCGGGCCATAGCCATGCTCGGTCCGAATGGCCTGCGCCAGACGGGCATTGTCCGCGCGCAACTCCAGTTCGAGCGCCTGTTTCTGGATGGCGAACCGGGCTTCGATTGCCTCGATCCTCGTTTCCTGAGCGGGATCAAGTTCGAGATGCTCATGGAGCAGTTGATGGAGTTCGCTCTCGACCGGCGGCGGCGCCACGATATAGCTGCGGCCGACAAAGACGCCCGCCAATGCCGCGCCGAATGCAATCAATATAACGAACAGGAAGCGGGACCGGTCGGTCATCGCACGCCCGCAAGCAATGTTGACGGTGCGAGCGCTGCTGGGGCGCCGAGCGGGAAGGCGGCGGTCGCCGCAGTTGCGGGTTCACCCGGAAAGCTCGATCCCAGGATACCGGTCACAAGCGCGACGGCGGCGGCCGTGACGAACAGCCGCCCGGAAGCGCGATCACCAGCCAATTGCCGATTCAGCCCATCGAGCACCGCTGCATCGATCGTGCTGACCCGGGGGTCCACCGGCAACGCCCGCAGGCACGCAAGCGCGCTTTCTATATCTGTCATTCTGTTTCTCCGATCTCCGCGCTTCGTCATACGCAAGGAATGCTCCGACCCCTCAAATTAATGGCTGCACGATCCGAGGGGTGAGCACTCGGCCTGCGTATGGACAGCGAGATATCCGAGGAGCGCTTCATGAAGGCCATCAAAATCGTCGCCACTGCCTTCGCCGCCACCGCGATGACGACGGCCATGCCCGTGCTGGCGCATCCGACGCTGGTCGCGTCGATTCCCGCCGCCCAGGCATCCGTCGCGTCGACCCGGCAGGTCATGCTGCGCTTCACTGAGCGGCTATTGCCCCAGTTGACCGGTCTTGAGATCACGCCTGCCGGCATGGCTGGCATGCCGCACGCGGATCATATGGCTCACGGGGCCATGCCGCTTGTGCCGACAGTCAAAACGACATTTTCCTCGGATGGCAAAACCCTCATCGCGACTTTCGCGAACGCTTTGCCGCGCGGCAGCTATATCGTGACCTGGCATGCGGTAGCGGCAGACACCCACCGGGTCGAAAGCCAGTTCGCTTTCACGGTCAGCTGAAGGCCATGTCCGAGGGGCCGATCATTGTTGTCCGCTTCGGCCTCTTTGCGATCGAGGGGCTCCAGTTCGGCGTCCCCCTCTTCGGCCTCTACGTCCTGCGCGCGCCGGAACGGGGCCAGATCCCGTTCCGGGCATGGTTGATCCCGCTCAGTCTATGTGCTGCAGGCCTGATCATCGTCGGCTTTGCCCTGCTGCTGGCCAGCATGTCGGGCAGGTCGATCGATGGCCTGACCTCGAGCCTGCCCGTTTGATCCTGCTGAACACTTCGGTTGGCTGGGCCTTTGCGCTGCGTCTTGCCGCGACCGCGTTGACCTTGTGCCTTGCCCTGCTCGCACCGGCGCGTCGAACAGATACGATGGCAGGCGTGGCGGCGCTCAGCGGTATCGCCCTTGCATCGCTGGCCTGGAACGGACACGGTGTCGCTACCGAAGGCGCATCAGCATGGACACATCTCCTTGCCGCCATCATACATCTTCTGGTCGCAGGCACCTGGATTGGCGCCATTGCTTGCCTTCTCTTCATTGTGAGTCGCCCAGGGGCCTCGCTCATTGACTTGGCGGTCGCGCAGCGATCCCTCAAGAGTTTCGGCATCATGGGGCCGATTGTGGTCGCGCTGCTGATCGCGACCGGCCTGGTCAACGGTCTGGCCGTCCTCGGCGACCAGCCTTTCGGCCCTCCCTTCGGATCGACCTATATCGTTCTGATGGGCAGCAAGCTTGCGCTGTTCGGTCTCATGCTGGCGCTGGCTGCGCTCCACCGGTTCCGGCTTGTTCCAGCGATTGAGCGCGCGTCCAGCCTAGAGGACGGGGCTGCGGCTCTGGGACGGATCAGGGCGACCATGGTCATGGAACTTGTCGCCGCAGCCCTGATCCTCGGACTCGTTGCATGGCTCGGGACACTGGAGCCGGGCTGGTGACCCTCATCAGCGCCATTTCGCACGGCAATGCGTGCCACCAAGCTTCCCCTCTACTGGAAGGAACACCCCATGTCGGATCATGAGGCCCATTACGGCGGCAAGATGTCAGGCCGCGCCAAACTCATCTTCGTCGGGTTCGCCGTCGTCGCGGGCTATTATCTCTTTACCGAACATACCGCGCATGTGCTAAACGCGCTGCCATTCCTGCTCGTCCTGTCCTGCCCGATCATGCACCTCTTCATGCACCATGGTCACAAACATGGCGGCGGGACTCCTTCAAGCAAACCGCAGGGGACCGGCGACGCCGGTGTGCAATGATGGAGGGCACCATGGGCGCGCATCAAATGCAGGGCTTCGGCCTCTGGGGCCTCGCCTTCGTCAACTCGGTGGTGTTCATCCTGTTCGCTCTGAGTTTCTTCAAACCGGAATCGGCACGGGACTGGCGCAGTTTCAGCGCGTTCAGCGCCTTTCTCGTCGCGCTGTTCGCCGAAATGTACGGCTTCCCGCTCACCATCTACCTGTTCTCGGGCTGGCTCCAATCGCATTATCCCAGCGTCGACTGGTTCTCACATGATGCCGGCCATCTGCTCGAGATGATGTTCGGATGGCGCATAAACCCGCATTTCGGACCATTCCACATCGCCAGTTTTGTCCTGATCGGCGGCGGCTTCTGGATGATCTCGGTGGGCTGGGCTGTTCTCCATGCAGCGCAACAACATGGCGCAATGGCGGCCACCGGCATTTATGAACGGCTGCGGCACCCCCAATATATCGGCTTCATCCTGATCTTGACCGGCTTCCTATTGCAGTGGCCGACACTGCTGACGCTGGTCATGTATCCGGTTCTCGTCGTTATGTACGTCCGCCTTGCCTACCACGAAGAGCAGGTTGCGATCGCTCAATTTGGCGATGCCTATCGCCAATATGTGGCGCGGACCGGCGGCTTCTTTCCGAAATGGCGAACCTCAAGCCCGAGATGAACCATGTTCCGGCAAATGAGGGCTTGATCCTGACATGACGTCAGACCCCACATGACGCTACGTTGAAGGAGAATCGATATGACATCGACTGATCACGAGGCGCATCATCATGGTGCGGGCTGCTGTGGCGGCGGCGCGAAGGCAAGCGGTACAGCCACTGCCGTTGATCCGGTGTGCGGCATGAAAGTCGATTCGGCAGCGACCGAGCATCATGCGACCCATACAGGCCAAGGCTACCACTTCTGTAGTGCAGAATGCCTGTCGAAGTTCGTCGCAAACCCGGACCAGTATCTGGACAAGAAAGACGTGCCACCGGCCCGCGCCGTCGCAAACGCTGTCATCTACACTTGCCCGATGCATCCCGAGGTGCGGCAGATCGGACCCGGCTCCTGCCCGATCTGCGGCATGACCCTCGAGCCGGCAATAGTATCGGCCGACAGCCCCCCCAACCCCGAGCTCGCCGACATGACGCGCCGTTTCTGGGTGGCGCTTATCTTGACCATTCCGGTCTTTGCTCTGGAGATGGGCGGGCATCTGACCGGCCTTATGATGTTCGTGGGCAAGCAGACATCGAACTGGATCCAGTTTTTCCTCGCAACGCCGGTCGTGCTGTGGGCGGGCTGGCCGTTCTTCACGCGCGGCTGGTCCTCGCTCAAATCTCGCCATCTCAACATGTTCACGCTGGTCGCCATGGGGGTAGGCGTCGCCTATGCCTACAGCCTCGTTGCCCATTTCGCGCCATCGCTGTTTCCGCCCGCCTTCCGGGATACGATGGGCACTGTGCCGGTCTATTTCGAGGCGGCCGCCGTCATCACTGTCCTGGTCCTGCTCGGCCAAGTGTTGGAATTGCGCGCGCGTGAGCGCACGTCCGGCGCGATCAAGGCCCTGCTTGATCTGGCGCCAAAGACCGCCCGCAGGGTGACCGCCGCTGGACAGGACGAGGAAGTCACGCTCGACCTCGTGGTTGTCGGCGATCATCTGCGGGTTCGGCCCGGCGAGAAGGTGCCGGTGGACGGCGTCATCGCCGAAGGACGAGTATCGATCGATGAATCACTGGTGACCGGCGAATCCATGCCTGTCACCAAGGAAGCAGGCGCCAAGGTGATCGCCGGCTCGCTCAACAAGACGGGAAGCTTCGTCATGGTCGCCGAGAAGGTCGGGAGCGAGACGCTGCTTTCGCGGATCGTCCAGATGGTGGCCGAGGCGCAGCGCAGCCGTGCGCCGATCCAGCGCATGGCCGATCAGGTCTCCGGCTGGTTCGTGCCCGTAGTGATCGCGGTCGCGCTGATCGCGGCCGCCGCTTGGGCGGTATTCGGTCCCGACCCGCGCCTGACCTATGCCCTCGTTGCCGCCGTTTCGGTGCTAATCATCGCCTGTCCTTGTGCCCTTGGCCTCGCCACGCCGATGTCGATCATGGTCGGCGTCGGGCGCGGCGCGCAGGCTGGCGTACTCATCAAGAATGCCGAGGCGCTGGAACGGTTCGAGAAGATCGACACGCTGGTGGTCGACAAGACCGGAACGCTGACCGAAGGCCGACCCGCTGTGACTGGTATCCGCACCGTCAGCGGATGGGACGAGAACGAGATTCTGCGCCTTGCGGCCAGTCTCGAACGGGGCAGCGAACATCCGCTGGCTGACGCCATTCTGCGCGCCGCGCAGGACCGCACGCTGGCGCTCGAACAGGCGAGCGATTTCGACTCGCCTGTCGGGCGCGGCGTGACCGGCACAGTGTCGGGCAAGCATATCCTGCTTGGTGGCCCGCGGTTCATGGCGGAGCAGAAGATCGATACGGCTGCGCTCAACGAAGCGGCCGAGGCGATGCGCGCCGAGGGCGCGACCGCGATCTTTGCCAGCGTCGATGGCAAGCTTGCCGGACTTCTGGGCATAGCCGATCCTATCAAAGAAACTTCGGCTCAAGCCGTCCGCGAGCTAAAGGCAGACGGCATCCGTATCGTCATGATGACCGGGGACAATCGCACCACTGCTCTTGCCGTTGCGGCCCGCCTTGGCATCGATAATGTCGAGGCCGAGGTTCTGCCCGAAGACAAGGCCAGCGTTGTGCAGAAGCTGCGCTCCGACGGCCGCGGCGTCGCCATGGCGGGCGACGGCGTCAACGACGCCCCGGCGCTGGCGGCAGCCGAGGTCGGGATCGCCATGGGAGCGGGAGCGGATGTCGCCATAGAAAGCGCGGGGGTTACGCTGCTGCAAGGCGATCTCAACGGTATCCTACGCGCGCGGCGGTTGTCGCGCGCCGTGATGCGCAACATTCGCCAGAACCTGGTCTTCGCCTTCGCCTATAATGTCGCGGGCATTCCGATCGCAGCCGGCGCGCTCTATCCAACCTTTGGCTGGATGCTCTCGCCTGCCATTGCAGCGGCCGCCATGGCGCTGTCATCGGTAAGTGTCATCACCAATGCCTTGCGATTGCGGGTCATTCGTCTGTGATCGACCTGCCTCGTCATTTCGAAGCGAGCGCGCCAACAGCCGGGTCGGCGGAAGGTATCCGTGTCATTGCCGACGAACCGGACCTGCTGGCCAAACATATGTGCTGCCCATCGTTCATGAAGGGTGGCGGCAGCATCCATGCAGCCTCGATGCTCTAGCCGGGGAAAAAGGTCGGTTCAGTGATCTTGGCGCAGCCAGCGCGATAGGTCGGATCATGCAACATTTCCCAGCGAACGAGACCTTTTCCAACGTCCTTGGGTGTCGCGATAGTCAGCGAAGGAAATAGGCTCCGCATGTGGCTGACATTTCCGGTGACGATCACCGGAACGTCGTGAACGATCGCTGCTTCGCCGATCAGCAAGTCCGGAGAGAGCGCATGATGATCGTGGGCTTCCGCCAACATCGCGATGAGCAGGTTGCTGTCGAGAAGGGCATCGGCCTTCAAGAGTCCTGCTCGCGTCCCGCCTCGAACGCGGCGTTAGCCTCTTCGAGGCTTACCGGCAGCAGCACCGGCGGGCCGAGCCAGGGTCGGTCCGAGCTGAACCAGCCGACCCATTTTGGCGACCGCCTCCTGCGGCACATAACCACGCAGCGCGTCTTCAACGACTGCTCCAAGTCGCTCCTGAAATAAAATCGCGGAGATTGGAGGGGCAAATGCGCCGCCTGCGTATGGCCTGGAACGACTTCACAGGAGCAGAACAATGAAAGCAGTCACCCTCGCAGCCTGTATGGCCCTGACTTTGGCCAGTTCTCCCTCGTTCGCCCAGCCCGGGCCGATGCCCGCTATGGACCATGACCACGGTCAGGTGCAGCCCGCCCCAACGCAACCGGCTCCCCCACCGGATACCCACAGCGAACATGACCATGGCACCGCGGCAGGCGGTTCGATGGGCGGCATGGGCGGTGGCATGCAGGGAATGGGTCAGATGCCGATGATGGAACCGACCGCTGCCAATCCTTTCCCGCATGTCGAGATGAAGATGCACATGGCGATGATGCATGCGACCGGAGCCGACGCGACGGAAACCTATGTCCGCAAGATGGTCGAACATCATCGCGGTGCGGTGGAGATGTCGCGGCTAATCCTCACCGGCAAGCCTGAGGGCGCCGTGAGCCGGATGGCTACGCAATCCATTGCGGTCCAGAACCGTGAGATCGATGCCCTGCAGGCGTGGCTGCGCCAGAATGGCAAGACTGCGCAATGATTCATTGAGGCGAGTAAGCCAACGAGGTTCATCCGAGGAAGCAGTCCACTCTGAAACCGAAGTGCTTGGTCTTGCGCTCACAATGGTGCTGGCGGGGCCGCTGCCTCTCTGAACCCTTTAGTATACCGGTCTCCCAGCCAGCGTCATGTGCCGCGACGAGACCTTCATGGCATTGCGTAAGTCTACCTAGCGCGATGTCCGGCGAGTCGTGCGAGACTGGCCGTGCCGTCAATGAAAGGATCGTGACATGGGCCAAATGCATGCCATGCAACTCGACGGACCCGGCAAGCCTTTGCGCATGGTCACGCGGCCGCTGCCTGTTGCCGGTCCGGCACAGCTCCTGATCAAGGTGGTCGCATGTGGCGTCTGCCGCACCGACCTCCATGTGCTCGACGGGGAAATCCCGGCCCATTATCCGATCGTCCCGGGCCACGAAATTGTCGGACGCGTGATTGCCATGGGCGCGAGAACGGCAGGTTTCGCGATCGGCCAACGTGTCGGTGTCCCCTGGCTCGGCCACACCTGCGGCGTCTGTAGCTTTTGCAGAAGCGATCACGAGAATCTCTGCGATCAGCCGGAGTTTACCGGCTGTACCCGTGATGGGGGCTATGCCAGCCATGTCGTCGCGGACGCACGCTATTGCTTCTCGCTGCCGGATCGCTTCACTGACGTGGAGGCTGCGCCGCTATTATGCGCCGGTCTGATCGGCTGGCGCGCGCTGCGTCTCGCCGGCGACGGGCAGAGGATCGGGCTGTGCGGTTTTGGCGCGGCTGCGCACATCCTCGCCCAGGTCGCGACATGGCAGGGACGCGAGGTCTATGCCTTCACCAAGGCCGGCGACGAGGACGGACAGGCGTTCGCGCGGTCGCTCGGCTGCATCTGGGCCGGGTCGTCCGAGGCGGCCCCTCCCGTTCCGCTCGACGCCGCACTGATCTTTGCGCCGGTAGGAGCGCTGGTTCCGGCGGCGCTAAAGGTCGTACGCAAGGGCGGCCGCGTTGTCTGCGCGGGCATTCACATGAGTGACATCCCTGCTTTCCCCTACGCCGATTTGTGGGGTGAGCGCGCGATCCTCTCCGTCGCCAATCTGACGCGCGAGGATGGCACCTCCTTTTTCGAGATGGTGGAAAGGGCGGGGATCAGGACCGTGACCGAATCTTTTCCACTGGAGCGCGCGAACGAGGCATTGCGACGGCTGCGCGAGGGTCGATTGACCGGTGCTGCGGTGATCTGTCCCGATCCGGAAACATAGGCCGCGATCGACTCTGAGCCGACCAAAAGGCTGCGGCGCACGATTGTCCACCCCCGCCCGCGGCATCGGACGAACCAGGATTTCAATCTATTGCGGAGTGCATCACATGGACCTGACCGAAGCGATCTACGGACGCCGCGCGACACGTACCTACACGGCGGCTCCTGTCCCGAAAGAGGTGCTGAAGAGCCTGGTCGATGCCGCCGTTCAGGCCCCGAGCGCTGTCAACGAACAGCCGTGGGACTTCACCATTATCCAGAACACATCGCTGCTCGATCGGATTTCTGCGGCGGCCAAAGCCTATATGATTGAGACGATGCCGAGCGGATCCTTTCCGGAACATCTCCACGAGACTCTCAGAAGTCCGGATTTCCACATCTTCTACCATGCACCGGTCCTCATCACCGTCTCGGCACGCGCCGGAGGATGGGCTATCGAAAATGCCACACTTGCGGCGGAGAACCTGATGCTGGCGGCACACGGGCTGGGCCTGGGATCCTGCTGGATCGGCTTCGCCCAGCGATGGCTCGAAACGGCGGACGGCAAGCGAACGCTTGGCGTTTCCGACGCGTTCGTGCCGATTGCCCCGATCATTATCGGATATCCAACGGCGCCGATCGCGCCAGTCCCGCGCCACCCGCCGCAGCTGCGCTGGATTGACTGAAAATCCCCTCCGCAAACATCGCGGCGACAGGAACGACTTTTGGCCGGCACCTGCGGCGGCATCAGGCGCTGCAGAAGTACCAGCTATTGCCCGCATGATCGACTTGATCAGCGGTCATTCCCGGCTCGATCATGATGCCGCGAACCGGACTTTTTCGAGCAGCTGATCTGCCACCGGCTGTCCATGATTATGGTGTCCGTGCGCATGCTCCTTCGATTGTTCTCCCGTGCAACAGCGCCACGTCCAAGGTTGGGCGCCATGGCGGAACCAAAGGACTTCCGGCGGTCGGAATCGGTTCGATGGCAATTGTGGCCGTCCGAATATCCGGCCCGCCTACGTGATATATTCTGAAGATCTAACCGGCAATTGCGGCGTTACCATCCTGCGAAAAATCACGATGCCAAGGCAATGCGGGGGGTCAGGAGACACCGAACTTCACGCATCTCGCCTCCAGAGGGAAACGGAATGCCATCCCCTGGCGGCCCGGCCCCATCGACCGTGATATGCGCGTCGCCTGGCGCAAGTCCTTCGGGGTTGTCGACCCGGATATGCAGGCTGCCCGCCGTCCTGGTGATCGTTGCCTCGAAGGATCGCCATGCCGCCGGCAGGCAAGGCGCGAGATGCAGCCGGCCTTCCACCAGCCGCAACCCCAATATTTCCTCGACCGCCAGTCGCCATGTCCAGCCGGCCGCGCCCGTATACCAGCTCCAGCCGCCGCGGCCGACATGGGGCGGCGTGCCGGCAACGTCCGCCGCCAGCACATAGGGCTCGGTTCGATAGCGCGCGACGTCTTCGCTCGAGCGGGTCTGATTGATGGGGTTGATGCGATCGAAGACCCGCATCGCGCCCTCGGCATCGCCAAGCCGGGCAAGGGCGATGCCGAGCCAGACGGCGGCATGCGTGTATTGGCCGCCATTTTCCCGAATGCCGGGTGGATAGGCCTTGATGTAGCCGGGGTCGCGTGGCGTGGCGTCGAAGGGGGGCGAGAGAAGCCGGACCAGCCGATCGTCGTCACGGACCAGATGCTGCAGGGCCGCAGCCATGGCGCGCGCCATCCGCTCTGGACTGCCGGCGCCCGACAGCACTGCCCAGGATTGAGCGATCGAGTCGATCCGGCACTCGCTGTCCGCAGCCGAGCCCCAGGCCCGACCGTCGTCGTCGAAGGCCCGCAGGTACCATTCGCCATCCCAGGCGGATTGCTCGGCCGCCTTGGCAAGCGCCGTCGCACGGGGCTTCCAGCGCTCGGCCAGATCGTTGCGCTGCAGCCGGCCGCAAAGGCCAACGAACCCATCGATCGTGGCGATCAGGAACCATGCGAGCCAGACGCTTTCACCGCGCCCCTGCTCGCCCACCCGGTTCATACCGTCATTCCAGTCGCCGGTGCCCATCAGCGGCAGCCCATGGGCCCCGAGGCGGTGACCGCATTGGAGCGCACGCTCGCAATGCTCGAACATGGATCGGTGTTCATCCGCGATGTCAAACCGCGCGTAGCGGTCGGCCTCGTCCCCGGCCAGCGGGGGACCGCGCAGGAACGGCACCTCTTCCGCAAGAATGCCGACATCGCCCGTAGCCTCCACATAGGCGGCAGTGACAAAAGGCAGCCAGAGCAGGTCGTCTGAGCAATGCGTCCGGACACCCCGGTCCAGCGGCGGATGCCACCAGTGGAGAACGTCGCCCTGCTCGAACTGGTGAGCAGCGGCCGCGAGAATGTGCCGTCGCGCCAGATCGGGATCGGCATGCAGCAAGGCGAGCACGTCCTGTAGCTGGTCGCGATAACCGAAGGCGCCGCCGGCCTGATAGAAACCCGCACGGGCCCGCAGACGCGCACTGATTGTCTGGTAGGGGAGCCATCTGTTGACGAGCATGTCGAACGCAGGATCCGGCGTCTTCACCTTGACGGCGCCCAGACGCCTGTCCCAATCATCCTGGCATTGCTGGAAGGCGCGCTCCACCTCAGCGTTATCCTGCCACCGCAGCACCAGCGTTCGGGCGTGGGCACGGTGATCCCCCTGCCCCAGTACGAATACGACCTCGGCGGCTTGCCCGGCGGCGATATCCAGATGGACCTGCAAGGCGCTGCAGCAATCCGCGCCGACTGACTGCTGCCGACCGCCCAGATCCCAGTTCAGCAGCGCTTCGGGCCGGCGTGGATTGCCATCGCGTCCCATGAAGTCCCGTCGCGATGTCGTCAGGCTGTGCGGTGGCCGGCTGCATGAAAGGAAAGCCGTCCGCTCTCCGAATTCTTCGTTCCACGGGTTGTTTGCCATCAGTGCATGGACTTCGGCATCATAATGCGCGGTCCGCAGCGGGGCCGGTTCGCCGTGAACCGCGCCCAGCAGCCATTCGGCATAATAGGTCGCCGTGATCCGGCGGGCATGGGGCAACAGGTTGCGAAGCCTCAGCCGGACGATCTTGACCGGATCGTCGACGGGGACGAACACCTGAAGTTCCTGTTCGAGGCCTTCGCTGCTGCTCTCCCAGCTCGTATAGCCCGCGCCATGTCGGATGCGGCAGGCGGTTCCGGCCCCGGCGGGCTGCGGCGTCGGGGTCCACAGATGCGCGTTTTCCTCGTCACGCAGATACAGGATCTCGGTCTGCGGATCCCGAACGGGATCGTTGCTCCATGGGGTCAGACGGTTTTCGCCGCTGTTGATCGCCCAGGTGAAACCGAGACCGGCCTCGGTGACGATGGTGCCAAAGCCGTCATTGGCGAGGACGTTCGACCAGGGCGCGGGGGTGGTCTCACCCGGCGCGAGGTGGATCACATAGGTCTCGCCTTCCGGCGTGAACCCGCCGCGACCATTGTCGAACGCCAGCTCCTTGAGCGGGAGCAAGCCCAAACCGGCGCTTGGCGACGCCCCGGTGCTGCCGACCGGCTCGAAGCGCGGGCTCCGAAGCTGGGGAGATTCGGCGCGCGCGAGTTGGTCGCCGAGCGCACCCGCCGCTTCGTCGAGCACGATCTGCGCGGCGCGTTCCAGAAATTGGGCGCGATCGGTGTCGCCGTGCCCGATCCCCACGAGGTGGATTCCGCCATTTTGCCCGAGCTGCTCCTGCACGCCCGCCTCGCGGAGGATCTCGATCAACCGCTCGCGCACCGGCTCAAGATAGCCCGCTGCCCCTTCGTGCATCATCACGAGATCGATCGCGATGCCCCGCCTCCGCCACAGCTGCTGGGCTGCCGCAAGAAACCGCAGCAGGGCGGTTCGCTGGCCGTCGCCTGCGCGCACCAGCAGAATGGGATGATCGCCCGATATTCCATGCGCCCAGAGATCGCCTCTGCCGTGACGGTCGGCAACAAGCGCATTCTGCATGCCGGGAGATGACTGAACGGGCTGGAGCAACGCGGACAGCAACATCTGTGCGTCCCGCACGCGGTCAGGCGCCAATCCAAGTTGATGCATCTCGCGCGCCGCATCCGCCAGGGCGTCATTCATTGCCCATTCGAGTGCCGTCAAAGTCGCATAGCGCTCGGCGAGCTCCAGAGCGGATTCCCGTGAGCCCGCAACGATCGTGACGAAGGCGAGTTCGCGTCTCCCGTGCGGCGGAAGCTCCAACTCCGCGCGCATCGCCAAGATCGGATCGAGGGTCCAGCCGGTCGTGCCGCCCAGTTCATCAGAGTGCATCGCGGCGGGGTCCGCCTGATTACCGTGGCGCGCCAAGAAGGCCGCGCGATCGGTTTCGGCACCCCGCAGCGTGAAGCCCTTGTCGTCGGCAATGATCCGGTGAAGCAGCACGGGCGGACGATCGCCAGCATCGCGTGGTCGGCGCGTGAACAGCAGGCCATTCACGCCCGGCAGCAGCTCGCTGCCGACGAAGAGCTTGCTGAACGCCGGGTGGCGCGCGCCGTCGAGCGGCGGCGCGAGCATGACCTCGGCATAGCTCGTGAAGTCGAGTGTTCGCGGCCGGTCACTCTCGTTGACGACAGTGACCCGGCGGATCTCCAGATCGTCCCCGTGCGGGATGCCGACAGCCATGGTCAGAGCGATATCGTGATCCCGACGATGATATTCGACCCGATGCGCCTCGAAGAGAATGCGCGCCTCGGTGGCCGGCGCGCGCACCGGCTCCGGCGTCGCCGACCAGAGCGCGCCGGTGTCCCGATCGCGGACATAGATCCAGAGCCCGGCGTCGCCAGGGATCCGATCGGGGCGGGTGAGCGCATAACGCTGCCAGTAGAGCCCCCCTCCCCCATTCGCCGCCAGACGACTGGTCAGACGACCATTGCCGATCGCATGCAGCGCAGTGGAACCGCCGATGGAGCCAGGGTTCCAGGGCTGGAGACGGGGGATCGCGCCCTCGGCGACCGGCTGCGGCTCGCGGAGTTCGATGCGCGAAATCTCGGGCGGGAGTTCCCAGGGAATGCGTTCGTTGAGGAGGAGGTCGATCGTGCGGATATGGGGGTCGGCGTGGAACCAGCGGACGAACATATCGCCGCACAGCGCATTGCCGAGAGCGGCCATGCTCATCCCGTGATGGTGCGCCATATAGGATCGAACCACCGCGAAGCGCTCTCCGTCCGGTACCCGCTCGGGTGTGAAGTCGATGGCCTCGTAGAAGCCGTATCGCCCGAGCATGCCCAGCCCCGCGAGATCACGAAGGTTACGGACTGCCAAGACCGTTCGCGCAGCGAGTGCGAGCACAGTCGCATAGGGGGCCACCACCAGATCGCGCGCAAGCCCACGGCGCAAGCCCAGCCCCGGGACGCCGAACGCATGGTAGCGATACACGCGATCGGAACCCATCGAGGCGAAGGAGGATTCGGATATGCCCCAGGGGATGCCATGCTTGGCCGCGTAGGCATGCTGAAGATCGACGGCGGTCCGGTCGCTTTGGCCGAGAAGTGTTGCGGGATCGCTGCGCAGGAACAGGTTTGGCATGAGATATTCGAACATCGAGCCGTTCCACGAGACCAGCGACAGGCCCGAGGCCTTCTTCGTGATCGGGCGGCCGAGGAAGAACCAATGCTCGGGAGGCACATCGCCCTTGGCGATGGCAAAGAAGCTCGCGAGCCTCGCCTCGCTCGCCAGCAGGTCATAATGGTGCTGATCGATGCGGTCGACGGTGACATTGTAGCCGATATGGAACAGTCGGCTGCTCATATCGAACAACAGGGCGAAATCCATGCCATGGGCCCAGGCGCCCGCTCGCCGGGCGATGCCATCCAGCCGGTCGCGCATGGTCTTATGGGCATCCGCGGCGCGGGCGAGAGCCGAACCGAGTTCTTCCGCCCAGTTCCTTGCTTCGCAAGGGTCGAGGGAGCCGCCGAATGTGTCCAGCAGCGCGCTCGCCTCCGCGCACGCGGCCTCGATTTCGGCGGGCGTGCGCTCGCCCGCGAGCATGGGGCCGATCCGGGCGGCGATGTCGGCGCAATCGGCGGGCGCGCGCGTCAACAGCGTCAGCCACGGGAGGAATATCTGCACGTCGCGGCGCATGCTGCGCAGATGATGATCAACCCGCTCGAGCCACAGCTGAACGTCGCGGATCACGTTCGTCGGGAGTGTCCCCGCGTTGGCGATGCCATTGCGGATCCTTTCCTGCAGCTCGGGGCAGTCCCGATCGCAGAGCGCGTCCAGCCGGTCGCCCCAGCAGGCGCTGTCGTCCCGCGCCGCAGTTGCGGCGTCCCGCATCGCCGCAACAAGAGTACGACAGGCATGATCCGGGTCGGCGCGATCGGCCGCAAGCGCGCCGACAAGCAGATCGAGGGTGTCGTCGAGACCGGACCATAATGCAGGGGAAAGCACGGGGGCTCGAACAGCATCGCGGCACGCCTCGTTCACGACGACAAGACTGACGGCCAGATTGCCGCTGTCGACCGTGGAGACGTAGCGCGGCTCGAGCGGCTGCAATGTACGGGTATCATACCAGTTGAGCATATGTCCCCGGTAGCGATCGAGCCGGTCGAGCGCGTCCAGCGCATTACGCAGTCGCATCTCGAGATCGGTCACGCCGATATGCCCCAGCTTCCATGCCGTCAGCGTGGAGAGCAGCATCATGCCGACATTGGTCGGCGACGTCCGATGGGCGATCTCCTCCTCGGGCGGCTCCTGGTAATTGTCGGGCGGCAGCCAGTTGTCCTCCGGCCTCACGAAGGTTTCAAAGAACAACCATGTCCGCCGTGCGATGCTGCGCAGGAACAGACGGTCTTCGGCGCCCAGCGTCTCGACCGAGGAGCGGCGCGGACGGCTTATCCGGTACGCGATTTCAGGCGCCAGCACCCACAGCATCAGTAGCGGCGCGGCGGGCAGGAGGGCCGCAGCATGTGCCAGTACCAGCCCCGAGCCGACTGCAAGCGCGAATGCGGGTGACACCCACATCTCGCGCCAGGCGGCCCGCCGCGGATCGAGCGCGGCAAAATGCGCTGTCGTGTGCGCTGCAGACGTCCACTCCAGCAGTCCACGCCCGGTGCCTAGCCGCCAGAGCGTGATCAGTATCGCATTGAGCGCGATGGCGGCATCGCTTATCAGGAAGGCGATCGACAGCGCCCATCGTCCCAGTTCATCGCCCAGCCGTCGCAGGACACCCTGGAGAACGCCGCGCCGGCGGCCGCGCGCGAGACCGGTGACGACGTCGGTGAACAGATAGGCTGCCGGCGCGACGATGGCGAGCGATGTCCATATCCAGGGGTTGCCGCCCAGGATGAACCATCCGCCAAGCAGCAGGGCGACAAGGCTGGGCGGCACGAGGCTGCGGCGCAGATTGTCGAAGATCTTGAGCCGGTCGAACCAGGTGAGGCGGTTGTGAAGGCGCGTTCCCGCGCGGCCCGGCACCAGGGGAAGCAGCCAGGGCAGCAGCTGCCAATCGCCGCGCACCCAGCGGTGCCAGCGCCGGCGGTAATCGAGATAGCCGGACGGAAAGCCCTCATAGACGATGATGTCGCTGGCGAGCGCCGCGCGACCATGCAGCCCTTCGAACAGGTCATGGCTGAGCAGGTTGTTTTCGGGTATCCGTCCCTCGACACTGCGCTCGAAGGCGGCGACTTCATAGATGCCTTTGCCGACGAATATGCCTGAGCCGAACAGGTCCTGGTAGACGTCGGATACGGCGCGTGAATAGATGTCGATCGCGGTGTCGCCGCCGAAGTAGCGCGTGAACAGCGATCGTCCGCTGGTTTCAGGTGCGATCTCGACCCGCGGCTGGAGGATCGTGTAGCCGCTTGCCACCCGCCCGGTGCGCGGATCGAAACGAGCCTTGTTGAGCGGATGGGCGAGCGTCGCCACCATCCGATTGACTACGCCCGTCGGCAGGCGGGTATCGGCGTCCGCGGTCACGACGAACCGAACCTCGCGAAGTGCTTCGATGCGGCCGGCGGTGCGTGAAAAAGGGCTGAGGTCGCCGCGCAGGATATAGCCGTTGAATTGCTCCAGCTTTCCGCGTTTGCGTTCCCATCCCATCCAGACCGACTGGGCGGGATTGTAGAGCCGCGGCCGGTGCAGCATATGGAAAGGGCCGCGGCCCGCGCCGCCATAGGTCTCGTTGAGGCGCTTCACGCCATTTTCCAGCGCGGCCTCGACATCCGCATCGCCAGGAAGGCTGTCGTTGTCGGCATCGGCATGGTCGCTCAGCAGAACGAACTGCAGCCTTGGATCGGGATTGCCGAGATAGTGACCTTCCAGCCGCTGGAGGAGCGCCGCCACGTCCGCCGGATGCGCGACAAGCACCGGCATCACGACCGCTGTCCGGCAATCGTCGGCGATACCCCTCTCGAAATCGAGCTTTGGAAGCACCCGGGGCGACACGAGCAGCGTCGCGATCCAGTTGACGAACGTGACGCTCAGGATGGTCGCCGGCAGCGTGGTGAGCGCGATACCTAGGAGCCACCTCATGGCGGTCGCCTCGACCAGCGCCAGGTAAAGCGCCGGAACGACAAAGCTGACGAATCCGGCCAGAAACAGCGACGCCGTATAAAGCGCCGCGGGATAGCGCAGAAGCCTGCGGCCTATCGATTCCAGCGCCAGCGGCCGCACGTCGATCGCATCCTCGAACGCCGGCCGGCCCTCGCCGACCAGCCAGTAGCCGACATGATCGGCCGGCACGTCGTCATTGGCCCGGCATTGAACGAGCAGGCGTTCGGCGACATCCAACTCTGGCAGGCCGCCATGGTCCGACAGTTGCTCGATTGCATGCCGGTAACGGTCGCGCGTGTCGAAATCCATGTGCGGATAGACCTTGGCAGGGTCGAGCCGCAGGATCGCCTCGACGCGGCTTGTCCGGTCGAAAAAGTCCTTCCACTGGATCGTCGAGATCACTGCGAGGTTAGCGATCGCACGCGAAACGCATTCGGTATCGTCCGCTGCGGCGGATTTGGCGGCATCGGGCCCCACCTCGAAGGGCGGCGCCACATCCGGGAATATGCGTCCGAAGCCGGTTACCAGAAGCTCGAGGCAGGCCAGGCGCAGCATGGCCGGAAACGCCCAGAGCTCGGCAATGCTCAGCGGCTCTTCATCCTGATAGCGTTCGATGAACGGGATCGCGGTATTGAGCGATATCTGCAGATGCGACGCGTGGAGCAGCCCATGGGCCAGGGCATAGATGCGAGGCAGGCCCTTCGCCGCCTCACCCGCGAGGCCGGGCAGGCGCCGGTAGAACTGGGCCGGCATATCCTCCTTGATCTGGAGGATTGCGCGTTGAACGTGATAATCGTTGTCGAGCAGCCATTCGGCCGCCGAGCTGCTTTGCGGCTCCGCGGCGCCAGCGGCGATCCGGGCCATACTCAGCCATGCACGCAATGCCGGCAGCTGCGACCAGGTTGTCAGCGGCGCCGCTCTGCGGGCCAAGCCCACAAGACGGTGACGGCGCGCAAGCTCGTGCGCAGCGGCGACTATCGGGTCCGCATCCTCGACATCCGCCATTCTCAGACCGGACCTACGGCCGGGAGGCGCGCATTCTGGACATTCGCCAGCACCATCGGCTCCACTGCAGTCACGGATGGACGAACGATCAGCATCGGCACGGGCGAATGGGTCATGAGGTAGGCGGCGACGCTGCCATAGGGAACGTCCATGTGATGGCGGCCGCCATGGCCCCGCGCCGACAGCACGACGAGGTCGGCCGCTTCGGCGCGGATCAACCCGGCCAGAGCAGCGCGAACATCCTCGCTGCGCATCGAGATCGCCCGAACTGTCAGCCCCATGGCCGCCACATATGTCCGAACATGGTCGAGATAGGCGCGCGCCGTCGCTTCATTTCGTTCGACAACATGCCGTTGGAGTTCGAGATCGCGAGGCTCGAGCGGCCTGGTTTCAGTGAGTTCCGGCGTCGGGACGACGTGCGCGAGGATCAGTTCCGCTTGCGCCGATTTCGCAAGCCGGGCCGCGAGCGGGATGACGCTTTCGGCCCAGGTCGATCCATCCACGGGCACAAGGATGCGCCGATAGCTCGGCGCCGGCGCGACGGAGGCCGCGATCGGGACCAGCAGGATCGAACCGGGCGCCCGCTCGAGAACATTATGGGCCGTGCCGCCAATGCCTTTCTGGCTTGCGCCATTCTCGCCCTGAGTGCCAAGTACGAGAAGGCAATCGGGCTGTCCGCAGGTGAATCGGCAGATTTCCTCGGCAGTTGCACCTTCTGCAAGTTTGATCTCGGCGATGGTAGTCGAGGGCTCGGGAGCGGCTGCCAGTTTCCCCAGAGTGCGTCTCGCCTCGTGCCGGCGAAGATCCCATTCGATCGGGTCAGGCCGCATCTCCTTTGCCGGCTGGCCTTCCAGCACCTGCAGCAGCGTTACCTGAACCTCGAGCGCCTGGGCGATCGCAAATGCATGGGAAACGACGCCGGCCGCGTGCTCGGATCGATCCAGGCACGCGACGACGTGACAGGTTCCCGCTTGCGTGTCGGCGCGGCCTGGGAAGAGTGCGTTCGATGTCGACATATTCCGGCCTCCTGTTGTCTTACGCGGCATTTTTCCGTGCGCCCTAACACAGGGCCACCACGCCCAGCGCCAGGCGTTCGAGGACAAGCCCGAAGCTCGTTGCGACGCCGCAATTTCTGATGGCGGCCACGGTGACCGATCCGGAAGAGACTCGAAATAAGTGTATCTACGGAGTCATGGCGCGTGCCGTCCGCCTCGAACAGCACGACTCGCCAGTCCCGATGAGGCGTGAAAGCTATCTGTCCAACAGCCACTCCTGATCGAAGGACCCAAGGACGGCCAACGGCTCAATCCGCGCAAGCGGCTTTCCTGGATCGCGGGTCAACAATGCTGCCGAAAATCCGATTCTCAGTTCGTATGCCGCACACGTCCGCTCAGCATCCCGTCAATAGAATTGGATCATGTGCGGAGCGCCTGCTGTGCTTGGGCGCCACCGGATATTCTCACGGAGCGGCTAATGCGCCAGCAGCAGCGGAACGGACGTGTCGGACAGGAGGTCGCGGGTCACCCCGCCGAGCACCGTCTCACGCAGCCGAGAGTGCCCGTAGGCTCCCATAACGAGAGAAGATGCCGCCAGTTCTCCCGCTGGGTCCAAAAGCGTCTGCGCGATCGTGCGCGCCTCTTGGGGCCATTCGTGCAACTGAGAACCTATGCCATGCCGGGCGAGATATCGGCTCGCGTCCATCGGTGGAAAATCGTTGTTATCGCTTGAGATGTTGACGATGTGGACTTCGCTCGCCACCCGCAGGAAGGAAAGCGTCAGACGCAGGCTGTGCGCGGCTTCGATCGATCCGTTCCAGGCCATGACGACCGGCCCGCTGGCGTTGAAGCTGGTCGTGCCCGGGGGCACGACCAGCACCGGCGCGCGCGCGTGAATGGCCACGTCGGCGACGATCGGCAGAGGCTCCGGCGTGTCATCCTGCCCCTTGTACTGGCGGCTCAAGATCAGGACGTCGGCCAGGCGCCCGCGGCTCACCAGCGCATCGGCGGCATTTCCATCGGCATGCTCCCAATCCCAGGAGATATCCTCGCTTTTCAGTCGCTGCTCGATGCGTTCTCGCTCCTCATCGTCGCGCGCCTGAAGGGCCTCAAGCAGTTGCGAAGAGGCATAAAGGCCGCCGAAGGGGTCGCCGACGACATAGCTGTTGAACGGAGTGACCTGGACGCAGGTGATATGTGACTGGTGGGCGCGCGCAAGGTCCAGCGCCACGGCAAGCCGCTCCGTCTGTCCGTGATCGTCATGGATATGCAGAAGTATCGATTTCACCACGCCCTCCTCGTTTTCGCTACGATCCCGTTTGCAATCGCACGCTAGGTGCTGTCTGCATTCATCGTATCCAGATCATGGCGCATGCGAGATGTACGAATCCCATGAAGGCGGTGATGGTTTTCTCGCACCTAAGAGCGATCCGCCGGAAGCGTTTGAGTTTGTTGAAGAAGCATTCGACCTGATGGCGCTCCTTATAGAGCCTCCAGTCGATTGGCGGTGCAGTGGCGCGGCTGGGGTTGGCCTTGATCTGGGCGGTTGCGCCGAGGTTATCGGCGATGAAGGCGCGTAGCGGATCGGCATCATAGGCGGCATCGGCGATGACATGGCCGACGCCCTGCAAGCCTGACAGGAGGGCCTCAGCCTGCGGGCAGTCGCCATATTGCCCCGGCGTTGGATGGATGCGCAGCGGCAAACCGATCGCGTCGACAGCAGCGTGCAACTTGGTCGTCAGGCCGCCGCGCGAACGACCGATGGCGGCAGCTTCAGCCCCCCTTTATGGATGGCTCGCCCCTTAACTGAGCGTTGTTGCCTTACGGCAGCAGGCCGTTTGCGAAAGGAGCAAGGGTCATGGA